>JAKCEJ010000296.1 GCA_021838065.1 Pseudomonadota bacterium | reverse complement strand
CGAGCTTGTGCGAGCCGCTCACCAGTCAGTAACGCTGACGGATCTTCGGGACCGTGCTCGCGCGATTCTGGATGGTGATTTGTGCCGGCTCGCGCATGTGCTTGTGTGCAATCCGGCGTATCTGCGCGGGCAGGGTGGCGGAGAACAGGGCGATCTGCCGCTGCGGCGGCGCCTGCTCCAAGACCCATTCGATTGCATCTACGAAGCCCATTTGCAGCATCTCATCGCCTTCATCGAGCACGATGAATCGCACGGAGTCGAGCTTCAACGCGCCGCGCTTCATGTGGTCCATGATTCGCCCGGGCGTGCCCACGATCACGTGCGCACCGCGTTTGAGGCCCTTGATCTGCGGAACGTAGCTCTGGCCGCCATAGATGGGCAGCACGTGGAAGCCTTTCAGATGCGCCGAATAGCGCTGGAAGGCCTCCGCGACCTGAATGGCGAGCTCGCGGGTCGGCACGAGCACGAGGGCTTGCGGGCCGGCGAGCTGCAGATCGATGCGCGCGAGAATCGGCAGCGCGAACGCTGCGGTCTTGCCGGTACCGGTCTGCGCCTGCCCCAGCAGGTCGGAACCGGACAGCAGCAGCGGAATGGTCTGTGCCTGGATCGGAGTGGGCGTCTCATAGCCGACCGCCCTCAGCGCCTCGAGGATCGGTTCATTCAAACCCAGCTCGCGAAAGCCGGGCGCCTGGTGTTCATCGCTCATGTGAGGTACCCCGGTTCTTCACTGCGGCCAAGACGGCGGCGGATCGCCTCTTCCCGCGCGTCATCGATCACTTGCAGGACCCTGCCGGCGTTGGCCGGAGCCTCGTTGCGAACGACCACGCCGGTCAGGGGAGCATCCGGATGCAGCTCACCCTGCTCGTACAACGACCACATTTCACGCGCGAATTCCGTCCGCAGCAATTGCGGCGCAAACCGCCCGAGTGTGGATCGGATGTTGTTGACGTCCCGCTCGAGCATCGCGAAGGCGGCGTTGTTGCCGGCGGCGTTGATAACTTGGGGAAAGTCGATGATGACCGGCCCTTGCGGCGCAAGCAGGACGTTGAATTCCGAGAGGTCTCCATGGATAAGGCCGAGGCAGAGCATGCGGACGATCTGTCGCATGAGAAAGCCGTGATACTCGAGAGCGAGCTCAGGGGTAAGCTCCACCTCGCTCAGCCGCGGTGCCGGATCGCCCGCTGCGTCCGTGACCAATTCCATGACCAATACGTCGTTGAAGTACCCGATGGGCCGCGGGACCCGCACGCCGGCGGCCACGAGCCGGTAGAGCGCATCGACTTCGGCGTTCTTCCACTCTTGCTCTTGCTCCCTGCGGCCGAAATGCGTGTTGCGGCTCATGGCGCGTGTTTCGCGGCTGCCGCGGACTTTGCGGCCTTCCTGGTACTGCGCTCGCCGTTGAAAGCTCCGCTGCGCCATGTCTCGGTAGACTTTCGCGCAGTGAACGTGCGCTCCTGCGCGCACCAGGTAGACCGTTGCCTCTTTGCCACTCTTTAGGGAACGGACGACCTCATCAATTACGCCGTCATCGATCAGCGGCTGTAAGCCTTTGGGAATCTTCATTAATCTCCGGGGGGGGGCAGTTCTTCGGGTCCGCGAAGCTCGCCTTGGGGTGGATGCGTGGCGAGCGCGACAGGAACACCGATGCAGAGCCACAGGCATGCAGTGGTCTTAATGAAATGGTCGCGGTGACAGGATTTGCACCTGCGGCACCTGTGCCCCGAACGCCTGGGAGCCTACCTGGACATGACCAAAAGTTTAAAAACATCAGTAGCTTAGCACGTGCCCGGGCCCGGGTGAAGTCTCGCAAAATTGCCCTGAGCGGCCGACCAATGGCACGGAATTATCGCGAAACTAAGGCTGAAGCGAGGTATTGCCGAGTACTGAACAGGGTTTCCAGTCCGCCGCTACCCGCGACAGGCCGCACACTACCACGTGTAGGGGAGCCGCGGCGTACTGACCGGTGGCGCGTGTCGCACCTGGCGCCCCGAATGTGCGCGGCTCTGAAGTGCTCGCAGGACGGACGCGAACGCGTGCGCGATCGGGGTACCTGCTGACGGGCGCAATAACGGTGTCATATTCAAGATCACGCGCAGCAGCGCCGAGACCGTCCTGCACTCTTTTACGGGACGAACAGCGGACGGTGCCCAACCCTACTACGGCAGACTCGCTCGGGCCCGCGATGAGACCCTACATGAGATGACCAGCGGGGGCGGCGCGAGCGCTGACGGTGTCGTCTTCGAGCTCAACTGATGGCGTCTGGGAGATTGAGCGCAAGATGCGGAGGGTTCTGCAGTCAGCGGCAGCGTTGTGTCCCTCTGGTGAGGAGCCGTTCTCGCCATGTTCTGCGCAGCCGGGCAGCGCAGTCCTCGGACTGGCCGGTGTCAGCGCGCAGATCGCGCGTCAGGAGCCGCGAACCGGGTACTTCGGCGAACGCGATCTGGCGCTGTCGTGGCGCTCGGCCACCTGGAGCAGGCGGCGCCAGACGGCGGGCCGATCGGGCGCCTATTCGACGGGGTGGCCGAGTGCCTGTGCATTGCTGCGGACCCGTTCATCCCGGATGAGGACGGTGATTGACTGCGGCGGCTCGCCGATCTCTGCCGCCGTGGCCAGGTGAATCGGGGAAGCGAGATTACATCGCACTGAGCAAACCGCATGCCAGAAAACGCACAAAGCGCGTCTATCCCCAGAATGAGGCGGAATTCAATCCCCATCAACAACTACTACCGCTTGAGGCAAATCCAACCGCGACACTTCGACGATCTCGCGCGAAGCTGCCGTTACCCACCGGAGGAGCTTCGAGGTTTGCTCATGGAGCTGACGCAGGTCTTGCCCGATGAGGCCGCAGCGCTCGGCGCGAGTTTGCGCGGGCTAACGGCGGCAGGCGAGACTCTGGGTATTCTGGTCGACGCCATCGATAGGCAATGTCGAGAGGTGCTCAGTCGTCTTGCCGCTGCGCCCGCGCGAGAGGCGCAGGCCCGATGAGTCGCAACACCACGATGAGCTGACCCTGAGGTCCACGGAGATTCGCACTCGTCCGGCCGCGACGAACTTTTGGGTACCCGCAAAGGGTGGAACCAGAGCTGGAACCCATGGCGCCGGAAACATGAAACCAATTGATCGAGGCGGGAAGAAAACACTGCAACATCAATGGTCGGGGTGAGGCGATTGGCTCTGTTCCTGCGGTTCGAGTCCGGCTCCGCCTGAGGTGAGTCGGGCTCGATGCTCCGAGAGCCTTCCGTGGACAGCCCGCCTTCCGCCGAGGGCTTGGCCGGCCGGGGAATTTGTGCAACAGGTTGCTGCCCAATTGCCTTGCGTGCATCGCAATGGTTTCCTCGGCGCGCTGGAGGCGCCCGCAGAGCGCGAACGGTATGCCCGGCAGGCGAGAATCCACAATGGAAGTGACAATCCTTCGTGGTGGCGGCACGCCGGCTGCGGTCGGTAGGCTGCCCGGCCGGGCGCGTGGTTGCGGGCCAAGCTGAAGTCTCTCAAGACCGAACTGCGGCGGCGCATGCACGAACCAATCCCGGAGCAGGGTCGGTGGTTGGCACAGGTGGTACGCGGATATTTCGCCTACCATGCCGTGCCCACCAACTTCAGACGTCTCAGTGCGTTCCGATATCACGTCGCGTTCCTTTGGCTGCGCACCCTGCGGGCTCGTAGTCAGAAGGATCGCATGA
>JAKCEJ010000295.1 GCA_021838065.1 Pseudomonadota bacterium | reverse complement strand
CCGCTTTCCCGACCTGATCAGTCAGCGTCTGGTCAAGGCGGTGCTCGCCGGCGCGGCCGCGCCCTACCCGTACGAGTTGCTCAGCGCGCTCGCCCAGCACTGCACCGAGCAGGAGGACAAGGCGGCCAAAGTGGAGCGGCGGGTGGCCAAGTCCGCCGCCGCGCTGCTGCTCGCCGGCCGCATCGGCGAGCCGTTCGAGGCGCTCGTGACCGGCGCGGCCGCCAAGGGCACCTGGGTGCGGATCCTGCGCCCGGCGATCGAGGGCCGCCTGGTGCGCGGCTTCGAAGGGGCCGACATCGGCCACCGGCTGCGCGTGCGGCTGGTGCGGGTCGACGTCGAGCGCGGCTTCATCGACTTCGAGCGAGTACGCTGATGGACAAGAACCCGCCAAGTGAGAACCGGAAGGACCCGCAGCTCGCCTACGAGGAGCCCGGCTTCCTCGAGAGTGATGCGGCGCGTCCGCTGCGCATTCTCGCCGAGTATCTCGAGCCGCTCGAGCGCTTCAGGCGCGCCGGCGTGCATGCCACCATCGTCTTCTTCGGCTCCGCCCGGCTGCGCCCCGAGGGGCCGCTCGGCCACTACTATGAGCACGCGCGCGAGCTCGCCGGCCTGATCACGCGCTGGTCGGCCTCACTTCCGGATCACACGCATCACTACGTGATCTGCTCGGGCGGCGGCGGCGGCATCATGGAAGCGGCCAACCGCGGCGCCGCGGAGGCCGGCGGCAAGACGGTCGGGCTCAACATCAGCCTGCCGCGCGAGCAGCACCCCAACCCCTACCTCTCGAGCGAGCTGACGTTCGAGTTCCACTACTTCTTCATGCGCAAACTGTGGTTTGCGCACCTGGCGCGCGCGCTCATCGCCTTCCCAGGCGGGCTCGGCACGCTCGATGAACTCACCGAAATCCTCACGCTGGCGCAGACCCGAAAGCTCGCGCGCGACATTCCGGTGATCCTCTACGGACCGCAGTACTGGAACGAGATCATCGACTTCGAGGCGCTCGCACGCCACGGCGTGATCGACCGGGAGGACCTCAACCTGTTTGAATTCGCCGAGCGGCCGGAGGATGCGCTCGCCATCCTCAAGCGGCGCCTGCGGCCCGAGCCGCGCGAGGCGCCCGGATTCGCCCACTCGCGCATCCGCCCCCGCCAGCCGCCCCAGTGATCGTCGCAGCGATGCAGCGATCCTCGGCCGCCTAGCGATGCACGAATGGCTGCGGCCCGCAGCCGAGGGCGCCCTCGACGCGTCGCAAATGGCGCGCATGCGAGCCCATCCGGTGATCGATCAGGCCGTGAGCGGCGATCTTGACGGCGTTCGCGACGAAGAAGGACGCGATCGTGTAGGCCCACACGAGCAGCGCGAGCCCCCAGCCGATGGGCGCCATGGCCACACCGTACACCACGATCAGGGTGCCGAGCAGCTGAGTCAACTCGCACGGCACCACCAGCAGCCACCGCGGCCATGGCCGTTGCCAGGCCCAGCCCCGGTTGCGGCTCAGATAGATGGTCATGTGACCCGACACGAGGAGCTTCAGGAAGATCACGGCCTGCAGCACCGGCACGGGAAGATGCAACAGGTCCCTGGCGATCCAGTACAGCACGAAGCTCTCGAACACGCCGTAGAGCCCAAGGGACGATGCGACCGTGAGCACCCGCGGCATGTCCCAGCGCACCGGAGCGGGCGCGACCGGCGCATTGTCGTAGGCGATCATCATGATCGGAATGTCATTGAGCAGGGCGAGCAGCACCACCATGATCGTGGTGACCGGATAGAAGTTGTAGATCAGGATCGTCGCCGTCATGAACAGAATGAGACGGATCGTCTCGGCGATGCGGTACGTCCCGTAGCTCGTCATCCGTTCGAATATCCGGCGCGCCTCCTGGATTGCGGTCGTGATGACCGAGAGGCCCGGTGCTGTCAGGATGAGCGCCGCGGCGGCGCGCGCGGCATCCGTGGCACCGCTCACCGCGATGCCGACGTCGGCCTGCTTTAGTGCCGGTGCGTCGTTGACGCCATCGCCGGTCATGCCGACGATCCGCCCGCTCGACTGCAGTGCCTTGACAATCTGGAATTTGTGTTCGGGGAACACCCGCGCGAACCCGTCGGCCGTGAGCACCTGCTTGAGCGCCTGCGGCGGGGACTGCTTGCCGAATACTGCATCCGCCACGACGATGTTGCGCCCGAGATCGAGCTCGGCGGCAATCTGCCGGGCGATCGCCTCGTGATCGCCAGTGACCATCTTGATGTCGATGCCCATCGCGCGCGTCGCTCGAATGGTCTCGGCGCTGTCCTCTCGAGGCGGGTCGAACAGCGGCAGCAGGCCGAGATAGCGCCAGCCGGCGCCCTCGTCGCGCGCCACCGCGAGCGTCCGGTAACCCTTGGCGGCGGCCTGATCCACCTGCGCGAGGACCGCGGCGCGCTGCTGCGCATCCGGCTGGCACAGCTCGACGATCACCTGCGGGGCGCCTTTGGTCACCTTGAGCACCTTGCCGAGGTGCTCAAGCTCCGCCTCGGTGCGCTTGACCACCGGGTCGAACGGCCGGAAGGTCTTCAACCGGTAGTCCTCGAGCTGCTTCGCCGGCGGGGCTGCGGCGAGGATTGCACTGTCGATTGCATCCGGCGCCTCTCGGCGCGAAGCGAGCGCCGCGGCCGTCAGCAGCTGCGTTGTCTCGACGCCGGGAGCCGGCAGCGTGGCACCGAGCGTCAGCTCGTTGCGAGTCAGCGTGCCCGTCTTGTCCGAGCACAGCGTATTCATGCCAGCCAGCTCCTCGATCGACACCAGGCGCGAGACGATGGCCTTCAGGCGCGCCAGGCGCTCGGCCCCGACCGCAAGGGTGACCGAGAGCACCGCTGGCAGCGCCACCGGGATGGAGGCGACTGCCAGAATGAGCGCGAACTGCACCATCTCGAGCAGCGCGTTGTGCTGAAACAGCCCCGCGATCACGATGACCAGCACCAGAGCGGCGGTGGTGAGAATCAGGAACTTGCCGATGCGCAGCACCGCACGCTGGAAGTGCGAGACGGCGCCGGCCTGCTCCACGAGCTGCGCCGTGCGCCCGAAGTAGGTGTTCATGCCGGTGGCGCTCACCACCGCGTTCATCCCGCCCTGGCGCACGATCGAGCCCGAATAGGCCGTGTCGCCGCGTTTCTTGTCGACCGGCAGTGACTCCCCGGTGAGCGCGGATTGATCTACGCTCAGGTACTCCCCGTCCGCCAACGTGGCATCGGCCGGCACGATGTTGCCGATCTGGATGGCGATCAGGTCACCCGGCACCAGCAGCCGCGCTGCGATCTCGCGCCACACGCCGTCGCGTCTGACGTGCGCCGAGAGCGCCAGGCGCTGCTTGAGCGCCTCGATGGCCGTATCGGCCTTGTATTCCTGCCAGAAGCCGACGCCGGCGTTGATGAAGAGCATCAGCGCGATGACCGTGAGGTCATCCCAATGGCCGAGCACCGCCGAGAGGATCGCGGCCGCCTCGATCATCCAGGGAATCGGCCCCCAGAAGAACCCGAGAATGCGCTGTGCGATGCCGACGTGGTGCTCGCGCAGGACGTTCTCCCCGTACTGATCCAGCCGGCGCCTCGCCTCCGCTTCGCTGAGCCCCTCAGTTGAGACCGCGAGCGTCGCAGCGGTGACCGCCGCGGGACCTGTCTCGGTCGACTTATTATTCATGTGCGCTCCTCT
>JAKCEJ010000028.1 GCA_021838065.1 Pseudomonadota bacterium | reverse complement strand
GCGCCCCGGCGAGCGCGCGCATGGCGTCCTTGCCGGCGCCGCGCGCCGGCGCCGAGCTCTGCTCGGCGAGGATGCGCGCCTTGGGCTCGCCCGCGAGCGCCGCAAGCAGCGCGCGGGCGAGGTCGGCGCACGCGGCGAGCACCGTGTTGACCTGACAGGTCGTGCGCGCAGCCTCGCTCGCCAGGCGCACCGCTTCCTCGCGGGATGCGAATGCGAACAGCACCGCGGGCGCGACGCGTGAGAGCGGCTCCGGATCCGGGTGTGCCGGATCGTGCGATCCCGAGAAGGGCTGCTGACGCCAGCCGGCCACGGCGAGCGCGCGCGCGGTACCGGCGGTGATCCCCACGCATCGGCCGGTGGCTGACAAATACCCCTCGCGCTGCCATCGCCGGTAGCGCTCGACCTGATCGGCCGGATCGAACTCCCCGCGCTCGAGCAGGCTCTCGGCCAGGCACAGCGCCATGGCCGTATCGTCGCTCCAGGCGCCCCGCGGCAGTCCGAAGGGCCCCCCGCCCAGCAGGTCGGCCACGGCTGCGAAGCTGCCGGGACGGCGGTACTGCGTCGCCGCAGCAACGGCATCACCCACCGCCAGCCCGAGCAGCGCGCCGTGGAAGCGCTCGCGCAGTGCGCGGGCGGCAGCAAGCGCCGCCGGCTCGAGCAGCGGGTCGCCCCCCGACGCATCGGGAGGCGGCTCGGGCAAGATGATCTTGCGCGGCGACCAGGTGCGCACGTACTCGCTCTGCGCTTGGGTCTCGGGGATGCGTGGCCAGTCCCGCGAGCGCTCCGACTGGCGCCACAGGCGCGCGAGCTCATCGAGTGCCGCCTCGCCGCTGAGTCCGCGCTCGACCAGCAGACAGCCGATCACCGTGGCGCTGCGGCCGATGCCGGCGCGGCAGTGCACGTAACAGGGCTTGCCCGCGCCGAGCGCCCCGTGCAGGCAGTCGAGGATTTCGAACATGTGCTCGCGCCGCTCGGGCAGGCCGTGATCGGGGATGGGCTTGCGGTGATATTCGATCGCCAGAGGCAGCGCGTCATCGTAGTCATCGATCTCCGCCGGCTCGGTCAGATCGACGATCGCCTCGATGCCGGCGGCCCGCAGCCGCGCGAGGCGCGTGCGGGTCGCTTCCACGGTCATCCCCGCAGGGTGCTCGCCGGCGAGCAGCCGCCCGGGGTAGACCCAGTAGGCATTGACGAGCGGGGGCGCGGGTGCGGCGGCCATTCGGGTGAAGCGGCCCCTCAGGCCACCTCGCAGGCCTCATCGAGGCCGAGCTCCTCATCCGCCGTCATCGCGCGGATGCGCCGCGACTCGAGGCCGGCAAAATCAAACACCCGCGTGTCGGCGAGCGAGCCGAGCTCCACGTGGCGCAGCGCCGAGAAGATGCTCTCGGTGCGTCCGGGGCTCGCCCGCTCCCAGTCGGTGAGCATGCGCTTGACCGCCACGCGCTGCAGATTGTCCTGCGAGCCGCACAGCCTGCAGGGAATGATCGGAAAGCACCGGCCGCGCGCGTATCGCTCGATATCCCGCTCGGCGACATAGGCAAGCGGGCGGATCACCACCTGACGGCCGTCATCGGAGAGCAGCTTCGGCGCCATGGCCTTGAGGCGTCCGCCGAAAAAGAGGTTGAGGAACAGTGTCTCGACAATGTCATCGCGGTGGTGGCCGAGGGCGATCTTGGTCACCCCGTGCTCGGCGGCGAAGCGATACAGCGCCCCGCGCCGCAGGCGCGAGCACAGCCCGCACATCGTGCGTCCCTCGGGCACGACGCGCTTGACGACGCTGTAGGTATCCTGCTCGATGATGTGAAACGGCACGCCGAGGGCGGCCAGATACTCCGGCAGCACGTGCGCCGGAAAGCCGGGCTGCTTCTGATCCAGGTTGACGGCGATGAGTTCGAACTCGACCGGGGCGCTGCGCTTGAGCGAGAGCAGGATGTCGAGCAGGGTGTAGGAGTCCTTGCCGCCCGAGAGACACACCATCACCCGATCGCCGGCGCCGATCATGGCGAAATCCGCGATGGCCTTGCCCACCTGAGCGCGAAGCCTCGCCTGCAGGCGCGTCAGCGTCCGCGACATCGTGACCGGGGCGCTCATCTACGCCGCCTCGCTCGCGGCCGGCTCGAGATACTTCGATTCCACGTAGCGGATGTAGGCGGCCGCTGCAAGCGGCTTGCGCGTGGCGCCGCGCAGCAGGTCCTGCACCGGCACCTTCGCGCCGAGGCCATACACGTTGGCGCGCAGCCAGCCGAGCAGTCCCGAGAATTCCCCGTGCGCGAGCTGCTCATCGAGCGCCGGCACGTCGTTGCGCAGGCTCTCGTACAGCTGCGCGGCGATCACCGCACCCAGGGCGTACGAGGGAAAGTACCCGAACGAGCCGACCGCCCAGTGGACGTCCTGCATGCAACCCTCCGTGTCGTTTGCCGGGCGGATGCCCAGACGCTGCTGCATACCCGCGTTCCAGGCCTCCGGCAGATCGCGCACGGCCAGCTCGCCGGACAGCAGCTGCTTCTCCAGCTCGTAGCGCAGCAGGATGTGCAACGGATAGGTCAGCTCATCCGCGTCCACGCGGATCAGGCCGCGGCGAACCCGCGTCAGGTGCGCGTAGATGTTCTCCACGTCCCACTCCGGTCCATTCACGCCGAAATGCCTCGCGAGCAGCGGCTGCACGTAGCGCACGAATGGGCGGCTGCGGCAGACGATCATCTCCATCAGCAGCGACTGGCTCTCCTCAAGCGCCATGCCGCGGTCGCGGCCCACCGGCTGGTCACGCCAGTCCTGCGGCAGCCCGAGGTCGTACATCGCATGCCCGGTCTCGTGCAGCGCCCCGAGCAGCCCGGTGAACGGATCGGCGGCATCGAGTCGCGTGGTGACGCGAATGTCGCCGGGCACACCCTCGGTGAAGGGATGCTCGCTCTCATCGAGCCGGCCGCGATCGAACGGAAAGCCAATCTGCTTCATGATCTCGATGATGAGCGCGCGCTGCTTGGCGAGCGGGAACTTCCCCGAGAGCGGCTGCGGCGGACGGTTCTCCTGGGCCGCGATGGCCTCGCGAATCAGCGCGGGCAGGCGGCGCGAGAGCGCCTTGAACATCGCATCGATGTCGGCCGTGGTGATGCCGGGGCTGAATTCATCCACCAGCGCGTCATACGGGGCGAGATTGAGGGCTTGGCCGAGGAGCGCCGCCTTGTCGCGCACCAAGTGCACGACCTCCTCCAAGTTCGGCGCGAACAGGTCGAACCGCCCCTGCGCGCGGGCATCGAGCCAGCACACCTCGGCGCGCGAGACCGCCTTGGTGAGGCGGGAGATCAGCGACACCGGGGTGGCGATCGCGTGATCGCGCTCGCGGCGCATCTCGCGCAGATTGGCGATCTGCCAGTCCTCGAGCCCCTGCTCGTTGGCCTGTGCCCGATCGAGCAGCCGGCTGATGCGCGGCGCGGTGAGCAGCGCGTGATGCTCGGTCTCGAGCGCGGCGAGCTGCTCGCCGCGGATGTCGGCACTGCCCCGGGGCATCATGACCGCGGCGTCCCAGCGCAGCAGCGACAGCGCCCCGCGCAATGCGTGAAGCCGCTTGAACTCCTGCTCGAGCTGTTTGTACGGGGAGGCCGACATGGAATGCGGATGCGTCCGGGCGGCCGGCCGCGAACCGCACGCCGGTCCCGCAGAGGCGCGCCCAAAAAATGCGCCGATGAACCGCTCTAGTCTACCAGCGGGCGCCCGCGCGGCCGGATTCCAGGGATAAAATTCCTGTACTTTCAGATAGTTGAGCTCTATCCGGCAGCTTGACAGTGCACCGCGCGGCGAGCGCGCCCGCGGGGCGCTGCCCCCGGGGAGGGGCGCGGCCTTCCGGTACACTCGACCCTACAGCCAGGGCCAGCGGGCCACGGCGATGCCGATTCCGATCGCGACCGCGAGCAGCAGTGTAAGGACCAGACCGATGAGGAAATGGCGCATTGACCGCATGATAAACCGGAGCAGCGCGCGATGAGCCTGGCCGTCGCGCTGCTCGCCTCGGAGGCGACCCCGCTGTCCAAGACCGGCGGGCTGGCGGACGTCGCCGGGGCGCTCGCCGAGTGCCTGCATGCCGCCGGGCATGATGCCCGCCTGTTCACGCCCGGGTACGCCACGATTGACCGTGAGCGCTTCGCGCCCCGGCCGCTTGAGGGCCTGCAGGACATCCCGCTGCAGGTCGGAGCGCATCGGTACGTGTTTTCGGTGAGCGAGGTGCGCCTCAGCGGCTCGGGCGTCCGCGCCTACCTGATCGAGTGCCCGGCGCTCTACGGGCGCGCGAGCCTCTACACCACCGATCCGGACGAGCACCTGCGCTTTCTCGCCTTCACCCGCGCATCGCTCATCGCCTGCACGAGGCTCGGCTGGTCACCGGATATCGTGCACTGCAACGACTGGCACACCGCCTTCGGCCCGCTCCTGCTGCGCACGCAATTCGCGCACGAGGCGGCGTTTGCGCGCTCGCGCACCGTGCTGACCATTCACAACATCGGCTACCAGGGCGTATTCGGTGCCGAGGCAGTGGGCGATCTTGACCTCGGGGAGCAGGTCTATCGGCTGCACCAGGACGATCTGCGCGCCGGGTACATCAACCCGCTGCGCCACGGCATTCTCTACGCCGACGCGCTCACCACCGTCAGTCCGACCCACGCCCGCGAGATCTGCACCGACGAGTACGGCATGGGCCTGCAGGACTCGCTGCGCATGCGCGAGCGGGATCTCACGGGCATCCTGAACGGCGTCGATTACACCGTCTGGGATCCGCGGTGCGACCGCTACCTGACCCGTCACTTCGATGCACAGCACCTCGGCGCCAAGGCCGAGCTGAAGCGCGCTTTCCTCGCGCGGATGGGATTCACGAGGCCCGCATCCACGCCGCTGGCGGGCATCGTCAGCCGCCTCGCGGTGCAGAAGGGCTTCGAGCTGATGTTCGACGTGCTGCCGCAGCTGCTCGAGCAGCGCGAGCTCGCCATGATGGTGCTCGGCACCGGCGAGGCGCGCTACGAGCAGTTCTTCACCGAGCTCGCCGAGCAGTTCCCCGGACGGGTGGTCTTCCAGCGCGGCTACGACGATGCGCTCGCCCACTGGATCGAGGCGACCTCGGACCTGTTTGTGATGCCCTCGCGCTACGAGCCGTGCGGCCTGAACCAGATGTACAGCCTGCGCTACGGCACGGTGCCGGTAGTGCGGCGCACCGGGGGCCTCGCCGATTCGGTCGAGCACTTCGACCCGGCCACGGGCGCCGGCACGGGCGTAGTGTTCAACGATTTCGATGCCCCCGCCCTCGCCTGGGCGCTGCATACCGCGCTTGACTGGTACGCCGAACCGCAGCTGTGGCGGCAGATCATGCGCAACGGCATGGCGCAGGATTTCTCCTGGGCCCGCCAGAGCGAGCAGTACGTGCAGATCTACCGGGCACTCAAGCAGGGGCAGTTAGCCGATTCGCCGCCCGAACTGACCTGAGCTGAGGACCTGTCGCGCCGCGGCCGATTCCGCGAGCGGCTTGCAAGCGACGAGGCGCTACCCAGCAATGACCGGGAAACCCTCGCGTCGCGCGGCAACAGTCAGGCGATCATCAAGACAGACCCATTCCAGAGTCGACGCGTCATGCCCACAGGCCACCAACGCGGCAGCGAGCCGCAGGCCGTCTGCCGCTCGCAGCGGATGCATGCGTAACAGGCGTTGCACCGTACGGCGCACCCTATCCGTGGGAAGGATCTCGTGCCAGACACGAGCCAACTGCCCGCTGGCCGATTGAGCCTCCAGGACATCCCGCTCAGCGAGGCGGCCCTCGCGTTCCCGGCGCGCCAACGCCGACATCATTTCCACGGGAGTGCCCCACCACACCAGCACTTCAGGATCTTCCTCGAGATGACTGAACATCACCTCTCGGGCAGGTTCATCGACCGGCAACGTAATCAGCGCCGAAGCGTCCCAGAAGCGCATGCGACGTCCGTCAGCGATCTTCTGCGCGCTCGGCGCGCAACGCCTCAAGCAGACGCGCCGAGCGCGGCAGCGGCCTGGAAAGCGACTGGCGAAGCCGCTTCACCGACAAGGTGCCTGACGCGGGTCGCGTAATGCCCTGAGCATCGAGCAGCGCAAGCCGGTTGCTGCCCGCGCCGCTGTCCTCGATGCGCTCAATCCGCGCAATCGGCACATCTCTATCGTAGATGATCACCGACTGCCCGGCGCACCCTGCACAGGTATGCGCTCAGTGGGTTCTTCAGTCGCGAGACGCTGGCCTTTTCCATATGGCTGTTATAGCCATACTGGTTGCCTCGGCAACGTATCGACGGACGCCGTCTTGAGCTTTGGCGATACGCCGGGCCACACGCGTCATCGCGATCGTCGCCACAGGTAATCGACAGATCACACGGCGAGACGATCGCCATATCAGGAAAGCGATCGCATTTGATCCCGGCACGGGAACCCAATACCCAAGAGCATCGCCGTCACGGTCATGTGCGCTCGCGACACATTCCCGACTGTGACGGCCGGAGAAGAGATTGGAGTCCAACCATGATCGTGCCTCCGCGCGACCGCCTTGTGGCGTTTTGCAGCGCTCTCCATTGCACCGCCGGTCTTACAATCGACCCACGCGCTTTACAGCCCATCCTCCCGCCGACAAGAGCCTAGAGGCGCGGGGCAAGTCGCGGCATGCTTTCGAACCAACACAGCAGTTGAACGGGTCGCCCAAAGTGGCCATCGGATGAATTGCTGCAGATCCGCGCGCGATTTCACGTTCACCGTCTCGCGTGGCGACTGCGCAAGCGGCTCTCAAACGACGGGGTGGCAGGTTTCGGGATTCGCCGCAACGCAAAGCGGGCGTATGATCGGGTTCCCGGCGCACACCAGGCGCACCGACAGCCGCGAGCCTTGATCGGCGTTCCGGATTGCGAGCTTGCGCCGGCCGGGACCGTGGGGCATCGAGTCAGAGAGGGATCGCGGCATGACAGTGAATCGGCCTGCACGCTTCATCTCCCGTCTCGCACTCTCCGTGGCGCTCGGCGCACTGGCGACGGTACTCGTGCCACAGGCGTGTGCTGCGGCCAACCTCGTGAACTTCTCCATTGGGACCGCGTACGGGCACGCCGACGTCACCGCACCGACGGCCGAGTTGTTTTATTCCCCCCTGATCGGCCCCGGCGGCATCGACCTGGGACATTCCGCGTACCAGGTCATGCTGGGCATGCGAATGCTGCCCATGCTGGGATTCGAGATGGACTATCTGGACCTCGGCACGGTCAGCGGCTCACCCGGATCGTTCTCTTATACAGTGCGATCCGCGCGAAGGTCATGCAGAAGGGTGAAGCGGCCTTCGCCGTCATCTATTTGCCGGTACCGGTGATCAACTTGTATCTGAAAGCAGGCGTTGCGCGGCTGACCAGCGGCTTGCGCGGCACCTTCGCCGGCACGACTTGCCCGCCGGGCGTCGCCTGCTTGCTGCTGCCGTCACAAAGCGCTTTCAGCCCCTCGGCCATCACGCCGGCGCTCGGCGGCGGCCTGCAATGGACACACGGCCACTGGGGCATACGCGCCGAGTACGAGCGGTTTACAGCCTTCGGCGCGCATCCCGATCTGGTGTCGGTCGGCGTCATCTGGACGTTCCTCTAGAATCGTCAGCTCGGACCGTGGCGAGTCTGCCCGCCCGCGAGGCGTGCCTGATCACCGCCGACACTCAGCGCGCCTCGCGAGAGATGCACCGGTCGTTGCCGCGCGTGCTCGCGATCGCCTCGACGCCAGCGTTCTCCGCACGACCCGTGAAAGACCCTGCCGCGCAAGTGATTCGACGCTCCCGAGCCTCGGCGCCGACGCGCGAGCCCGCTGGAAGAGGACAGGCGCTCCGTCTGACGGTTGTGAGAGCAGGCACGAGCGCCGGCGTATACTGTCGGTGCGATCGGCACAGCAACACTTGCACTCCCCGATGAAACGAACTGAGCTCCCGCCCGAACGCCAAGCGGCGCCCAAGCGCGGTCATTCGGTTGCCGGCACGAATGTTGCGCGCGACTGCGGTCCCGTTGCCGCTCAGGCGAAGTTGCGGGGCGTTGACGATGCAGCGACCCCGGCGACGCCCGTCCATGGGAGCGCGCCGCCGGCGAGCGGGACGGGAGCTCCCGCCGCGCAAGTCAAGGGCTCTGCTGCAAGAATCCCTCTTTCGAAACTCCCGCTTGACGGCATCGGCGCATTGTACGAGCAGGTTGCGCGTGCGCTGAGGCACGCCATTCTGCACGGGCACCTCTCTCCGGGCGAGCGCATGCCCGCGACCCGGACCCTCGCTCAAATGTTGGGCGTATCGCGCAACACCATCGCCACCGCGTACGAAATTCTCCGCGCGGACCAGCTGACTGTGGCCTACGAGCGCTCGGGAACCCGGGTGGCCGAAATGGCATCCGTGCCCGCCGAAATGAAGCGGGATGCCGTCACGCCGCCGCAGTCGCGCTACGCCGCGCGCCTGCGCGAGCTGCGCCCGAGCGGGCTTGGACGGCACCGCGAGAACCTGCCCTACGATCTGCACTACGGCGACCCGCCGCACAATCCCGCCCTGGTGCGCTCCTGGAGCCGGCGGCTGCTGGCCGCGGCCCGCATTGCCGGGCCCTTTTACCCGGATGCCAAGGGATTCCCGCCGCTGCGCCGGGCACTGGTGGAGTATCTGGCGCGGCGGCGGGGCATCACGTGCAGCGAGTCCGATGTCCTGATCGTCGGCGGCACGCAACAGGCCATTGCGCTCAGCCTGCGCACTCTAGTCGATGAGGGGGACACGGTCGCAATCGAAGAGCCGCACTATCAGCACCTCAAGCAGGCCATCACTGCCCATGGCGCGCGCAGCGTCGGCATTCCCACGGACCAGAGCGGGATCGTGACCTCCGAGCTGCGCCGGCACCGGGCACGGCTCATCTGCGTCACGCCATCGCATCAGTTTCCCTCGGGGGCGGTGCTTACCCTCGAGCGGCGCCTCGAACTGCTCGACATCGCAGCCAGCGACGGCAGCTGGATCCTGGAGGACGATTACGACAGCGAGTTTCAATACCGCGGCCGGCCGCTCGCGGCGCTGCGCTCGCTCGATCTGTCTGCCCGCGTCGTGTACGTGGGGACGTTCTCCAAGACGCTGTTCCCCTCCTTGCGCCTCGGATTCATCGTCACCCCTCCTGGATTGCGCGAGGACTTCATCAAGGCGAAGCGGCTGGACGATCTGGGCAGCCCCGCGGCGGAGCAGGCCGCGCTCGCCACCTTCATCCGCAGCCGTCAGTTCGAAAAGAACCTGCGCAGGACGGTGCTCGATCTGAATCAGCGCCGCCGCATTCTCATCGACGGATTACTGCGCCACGGCCGCGGACGCCTGCAGATCAACGACACCGGAGCCGGCGTGCACATCGTCGTATGGCTGACAACGTTGTCGTACCCGCAGCTCGAGCGGCTGATCGAGCTCGCTCTGAGTCGCGGACTCGGGCTCTATCCCATTCACCCGCACTATCACTCGCTGCCGCCGCGCCCGGGGCTGCTGCTCGGCTATGCGGGCGTTCCCGCCGAGGCGCTGACCCGGGCCACCGAGATATTCGGCGAGTGCCTGGACGCAGTGCAGAGCGCGCGCGGGCGCTGATCGCGGGATGACGAAAGCCGCGGGTGAGGTGCGCGCAATGGCGCTAGTGCCGGGCCACGGCGAGCCATCGCGCGCCGCGATAGGACTCGGCCACCACCCACCCGCCGGCGCTCAGCGCCGCGGACACGGCAAGCTCGCCCCATTGGCCGAGGCCCGCCCGCCCCGCTGCCACGACCGGCACCCACACCAGCAGCGTGAACAGGCCCATCTGCACCGCCGAGAGTGTCGCGGCGAGCCGCGCGTACACGCCAATGAGCACGGCGGCACCGGCCGCGAGATAGGCACTGCCCGTGAAGTAGGCCCAAACCACGTGTGCCGGCAGCCAGGCCGGCACCAGCGGCGCGGTCAGTTGCAGATACGCAAAATGAGACAGGCCGAACGCGACCAGGGCGAGACCGTAGAGACGCCTTGCGAGGCGCACACCGCGCTCATCGGCCACGAACCCGAGCCACCGTCTGTCCCAGCGCCCGGCGAACCCGACATACAGCACCCATGCGCCCGCGACGATGACTGCGGTTTCACCGCAGCTTTCGTAGGTCACTTCCACCCAGGGCGTGCGCAAAATGTAGGGCAGCTTGACCAGCACGAGCCAGGCCAGAAGAAAAATGAACAGGCCGCGCGCCGCTGGCGCGGCGCTGGGCCGCCACAGCAGACCGAGCCCGCTGGCGAGCGAGACGGCCGCGCAGAGGTAGGCAAGCGCTTCCCGCAGCGGCACCCCGTGCGGCACGGAGTCCCAGATGCCCACGAACCCGCCCCTGGCGAGACCCCAGACGCCGACGGCAATGAGGATCACGGCGAAGGCAGCATGGCCGGCGCTCGCAATGCGCACTGCTGCAAGCTTCGACACCGGCAGTACCGCGGATCCCGCCGAGACTGCCGCCGCGCTTGGGTCCCAATGCGGGGACGCTTCGGAGTTCTCCCTGGTCATTGACTGCTGCTGCTTTTCGGTTGAACAGTCTGCCCCGGCAGAGCCGATCCGTTTAAGGCACAGATGCCGCCGCCTGACACTCTCGCTCCAGCCGCCCGACCGACACCCGCGCTGAACTGCCGCGCCACAGCAGACCCTAGCGTCACCGCCCGGGGCCGCAAAGGGCCAGCACGGGAAGAAATTCTGGTGCCAGACGACGGCCTGCGGATGTAGGCCGCCGCCGCATGGAGGCGGCTGGCGATCCGAAGGACGAGCCGTTTTTTCGATCTTGGCGCCCGGCCCTCTTGATGATTCACACCGTCTGCCTGGCTGTGTTGGGATGCCGGTAGTCTACGCTCCGGCGTTCAAAAGTGGCGCCTCTCGTCCTGCCGTTCGAGCTCATCGAGACACTCGCCGAGGAGCTCACCGGCCCGCTCAAGCGCATCGGCGGGCAATCCGGCGTAGCCGAGCAGCAGCCCGGGGCGCTGCGGGGGATTCAAGTAGTACGCGTGCATCGGATACAGACCGAGGCCGCGCTCGGCTCCGAGCTCGATCAGCCGGGTGATCTCGGGGTATGTCAACCGCTGCAGCCACACGACGACGTGAGTGCCCGCGTGTGTCTCCTGCACCGCGAGGCGCTCTCCGCCATGGCGGCGCAGCGACTCCACGAAGACCGTGCGCCGGCATTCAAGCCCAGCAGTGATTCGCCGCAGGTAATTCTCGAACTGGCGAGTGCGCATGAAAGCCGCCAGGGCCGCCTGCTCCACCAACGGGCTGCCGAGGTCATCGAGCCTTTTGATTGCGCACAGATCGTCGCGCAGACCGGCTGGACAAACGATGTAGCCGAGCCGCATTGCGGGGAAAAGGGTCTTGGAGAATGTCCCCACGTAGATCACCCGTCCCGAGGCGTCGAGGGAACGCAGCGCCGCAATCGGCTGGTCGCGGTAGTGGAACTCGCTGTTGTAGTCGTCCTCGAGAATCCAGCTATCCTGACGGGAGGCGATATCGAGCAGCGCCGCGCGGCGCTCGAGGCTCATGACCGCTCCAGCGGGAAACTGGTCCGACGGCGAGACACAGATCAGCCGGGCGTCGTGTCGTGCAAGATCGTCCGTCACCATGCCATGCTCGTCGGTGCGCACCGCGGCGACCGCCGCGCCGTGTGCGCTCAGCGCCTGCAGCAAATGCGGATAATGAGGATCCTCGATGGCGACCGTATCGCCCTCGTCGAGCACGGTGCGAATCGCGACCGTGATGGCCTGCTGCGTCCCGCTGACGATCAGAATGTCGCTCTCCGCGCACACCACTCCACGGCGTCGCGCCAGGTAGTCGGAAATTGCGGCGCGCAATGGCCGGAAGCCCTGCGAATCAGGGTACCGCGGTCCAGCGAGCCGCGCGGCTGCCGCAAGCTTGCGCCTCCACAACGGTACCAGCTCGGCTGCGAACGGTGGGTCGCAGCGCAGGTCATAGCGCAGGCTCTCACGCTGTCGCCCCGGTGCACTCAGCCCAAGTTTGCGCACACGCGCCGCATAGCGCGACTGCGGCTCCACGACCCGTGATACCGGCGAGGATCGTGACGGTAGGGGAATCTCGGCCACGCGGGTCCCGCGGCGCTCGCGCGAGATCGTCAGCTGCCCGGCGCCGAGGATTTCGTAGGCGGTCGTGACCGTATTGCGCGACAGGCCGAGGGCTTCGGCCAGCGCCCGCGTCGACGGCAATCGCTCTCCGACCTGGAAGTGACCTTCGACGATCGCTCGCCTCAGCACGCGGGCGAGCTGCTCGTAGAGTCTACCGCGGCCGTCGGGCGGAAATTTCCTCAGCAGCATCGCCGCGCCGTCGACGGATCGGAGCGGTGAAGCCGGCGGCCGCGGCCTTCGCCACATCGCTATCCGCTCCGGCATCTACGGGCCTCCGACACCCGTGCTTCGATGCACATCTGAACAAGGCGCTCCGCCGTGCTTGCCGCTTGCGCAATCCTCGCGCCTGAATCGGTTCGCCGGGCAGGGTCGCCGCTGCCAGGGGATCGACATCCGCAGCCTGGGGGACCGAAGACGCGGGGCTGAAAAGAAACGGCGCGACAAGGCCGACTCACCGTGTGCAACGATGCGCCATGACCGTCGATGCGACCTTGTCGCGCGCGAGGCCGGAACCCCACCCACTGCGGCCATGGTGCAGGGATTGGTATCGGCGAGGCAGTCGCGGCTTTCGACCGCGGCAGGGCCCGCGTGCGCTCGAGCGCCGCGCACACCGTTGGGCTGGCCAGGCATGTATCCGCTGTTGGCGAGATGCGTTGCCGCGGGATCGCCCTGGACCCGCAGGCTGCGCAGGTCGGTACGATTCCCCCACGCCCGCAGACGGCGCTGGGCTGCCCGCGGGCAGCGACTTCGAAACGGTGTCGGTGGAGCTCGCCCGGCGGGCGCTGGGCGGAGCCGCTCGCGGCCGAAGTTCCTGAGTGAGGCCGCACCGATGGGTTTGGAACCGGCATGTTCGACAGATTGGCGTTCGGCGCTCACGCTCGTGGACCGTTCAGTGACTGAGCCGAGCAGTCAAATCAGATTGGCCGTGCCGCAATGGCGGCCTACCTTTGCAATGACGCGGCACCGGACCGTCGCGATCAGTAACCCAGGGGATTCAGAGGACTCTCCGTGACACTTTCCGAATACGGAAAGTGTGCGCGCGGCCCGAGACCGTGTCAAGCCGACGCCCCGAGGTCTTTGCGGCGCGGAGCCTTGGTCAGTGAACAGACCGAATGAGGCGACGCTGGCCCGTTATGCCCCGAGGACCGCCGCTATTTGAATCGCGGCGCCGGCTTCCCGTCGGACCAGGTGGGCACAAGGACGAAGAACACGGTCGTATCGTCGCTGGTTCCAGAGTAGATCGGGGCACCACGTGAGTTCGCGCCCCAAACGGGCGCCCGCGCGCGGGGAAAATAGAACATCAGATGCGGGCGCCACGGCCCGGTGCCGCCGATGCCACGTCCTCTATCGGACATCATGTAGGACATCGCGCCTGAGGCCGGCTCCTCGAGCTTGCCTGCGGCCCTTGAGGCCTCCCTCCGGCGGCGTACTTCGCTCCTGGTTGCACCGGCGAGCACCCATCGTGTCCGCATCAGATAGCGAGGGAGCACCGAGCGGGCGGCTGCCGTGTTGAAGCAGATTGGAGCACGAAACTTTGGATCCCAGAATTTCGCGCGCTTGGCGCCCACCGGGTTGGCCCAGGACCGCTCGACGATGCACACGAAGCCATTCCTGCCCTTTGCCGCTGTGACATAACCGTGCGCTGCGAGGATTAGGACCGCAGCAAGAGACGAGATCGACGGCGGCGCTGCGCTGCGGGCAAGTGCGATCTCGTCCTCCCTGCTGGCCATGAAATAGTGCCCAAAACGGGCTGCGGCAGAGCCTGGGACCTCAGGGGCCGCCGCCAAGGCACTCCCCGTCTGGAATCCCGCCAACAGTGATGCAAGTACCACGCAGGGGAGATGTCGGGATAGCGGGTGCTTCGTCACGGAACCAACTCCATATCCAGAGCGAGGACGCGGATCAGGCTCACGCAGCCCCGCGCGCCTGGGGATAACCCCGCAGAAGCTTCTTCAGAGCGCCGCCCCAGCCGGATTCGTGACTGCGGGCCGAGACCTCGCTGCGCAAGGCGGAATGGATCAACGTGAGCTCCGTTCCCGTGTCGATCGCACGCAGTTTGAACTCGAGTCGGGAGACGTTGCCCGCCTCATCGGGCTCGCCGCCCTCCTCCCAGCGCCAGCTCATGACGACCCGCTTGGGCCTGTCGATCTCGAGGAACTCGCCGGCGCACTGGTGCTCGCGCCCATCCGCCCGGCGAAAGCGCACTCGAAAGTCTCCGTTCACTCGAGGCTCGGCCGTTGCGGATATGACCGGCAAATCGTCAGGGCCCCACCACGATGCGATCCCGTCCGCCGTTACGAGGGCATCGAAAACGATCGCGGGTCGCGCGGCGATACGGCGGACGAGGACGGCTTCGGTCATTTTCCCTTACCTTCCGTCTGCCTTTCCCGGGCTTCTGCATACTTGACCAGCCGATCGAGGCTCGAGGACCAGAAAATCCGATGGCGTTCAAGCCAATCCATCGCGGCCTTCATCGATCCAGCCTCAATTTCCACCCAGACCGTTCGGCCGCTCTTGGCGCGGCGGATGAGCCCGACTTCGGACAGCACCCCCAAGTGCTTCAGGACCGCCGGCAACTGAATGGCGAAGGGCTCGGCCAACTGGCTGATGGACAGCCTGGGCTCCCTCTCCAGTCGGGCAAGGATGGCGCGGCGCGTTGGATCACTCAACGCCGAGAAGATGAGATTCAGACGTTCTTCGTCGGCCTTTGCGTCATACCTCACCATTGTGGAAAGTATGATCCCCGGTGCGGACTTGTGTCAACAGGCGTTCCCGGCCGCGGAGTCCTTCCGCCGCAGGGGCTTGAGCTTCGGTTAACCTCGGGCGATCGCAGGCTCAGGCGCCGGGCCCACGCGCCGACAGATTCAGCCCTGCGCGCCAGGTTGCCGTGCCGACGCACGAGCCATTCGCCATGGCGAGCGGCGTCGACACAGGCCGGATCGCCGAGGCCGGCCAGGAAAGGCCCGGCCTTCGGCTGCGGCGGCTGGCCCGGGGTCGGGCGGCGCAGCGAGTCTAGCAGCGGCGAATCGCTCCGCCGCCTCCGGGCGCTCAGTCGCTCCCGCCGTTCATGAGAGGGCTTCCGACATACATGTCGCTCACCGACACCGATACCCGCTTCGCCGCCGGGGGCAGGAGGTAGACCCGGGCGCGCGGATAGTCCAGCACCATCGCATCGACCGTGCCCAGCACATTCATGCCGATGATGATCGCGGGCGTCTTCTCCAGGTGCCAGGTCCTGAATATGGGAATGTCCGCATACACGATCGCGAGGTTGCGGATCGCGGCCGGCCCGAGATAGATCGTGGGGGCGGCCACGAGACCTCCGTTGGAGACCTGCCGCGTCACGCCGAAGATCTTCGTGCTCGTACCCTTGCGTGCGGCATCCCGCAACAGCGCGGCGTGCAGCGCCAAGTTGCCCAGGGTCACTGCGGCGCCCGTGTCGATGACCGCCTCAACCCGAACGTCACCGACACGGGCCGGGATCATGAGCAGACTGCCGGCAGTGCGCCGCGCGTGGATGTCCAGGAAGCCGCCGAGCGAGGCACCGTTCGAGGGGCCGATGATCACCTGATTGTGGTGAAAATCGACCTTCACGCTCACCTCGCCAAAGCCGGCCATGCCGAGAATGCCGTCGAGGCCGCCCAGCACCGGGCTGCTGCAGATCGGCATGCGCAGATCGCGTCTGACGATCCCGCCAACCTGCAGGGTCGCAATCGGCACCCACGGCAGCTGCTGCGAGCCGGTCG
>JAKCEJ010000294.1 GCA_021838065.1 Pseudomonadota bacterium | reverse complement strand
GTTCTTGGTCGGAAAGAACGAGAAGCAGCCGATGTCCCCGAGGCTGCCGGCCGGATGCGCCCCGGCATCGCGGGCGCCGATCGCCTGGGCGGCATCCTCGATGACCCGCAGGCCCGACTCGCGCGCCAGCGCAAGCAGCGGCTCCATGGGGCAGACCTGGCCGTACAGGTGGACCGGCATCAGGGCCTTGACCCGCGTGCCGCTCGCGCGGTGCACCAGCGCCCCGCCGCGCCGCTCGCACTGCTGCTCGAGCAGTTCGCGCAGCGCCTGCGCCGAGAGGTTGAACGTGTCGGGCTCGATATCGCAGAAGAGCGGCCGGGCGCCGCACCGCGCGATGGTGCCCGCGGTGGCGAAGAAGGTGTACGGGGAGGTGATGACCGAATCGCCCGGGCCGATGCCGAGGGCCATCAGGGCGAGCAGCAGCGCGTCGGTCCCGGAGGACACCCCCACGCCGCGCCGGCACTGGCTGTAGGCGGCGATGCGCGCCTCGAGAGTCCTCACCTCGGGGCCGAGGATGAACTGCTGGCTGGCGCAGACCGCCTCGATCACCGCACGCACCCGCGGGGCGATGGCCTCGTACTGAGGCTTAAGATCAAGCAGCGGCACGCGCAGGGCGGGCGTCGGGGGCTTCTCGGTCACGGGCGGTTCCTTCGTGGAAACGGCTATTTTAACCCCCGGCCGCGGGCCGCGGCGGGACGGGCGCGCCGGCTGGGCTCAGGAGCCGCGCTCGGCGGGCGCGGCAGAGGGCCACAGGCACTTCCCGCCGCTCGCCTGGCCGATCACCGCGAGCATCTGCTCGTGCTGGCGCAGCTCCGCCTCGCTCGCGGGCAGCACCTTCAGGGGCCCTGCCGGGCGCACCGGCTGCTCGGCGAGCGGCCCGGCCTCGCGCTCGAGCGCGGCCAGCTCGAGCGCCGCCTGGCCGCCGGTCATCGCCAGATAGACCTCGGCGAGGATGCGCGCATCGAGCAGCGCGCCGTGCAGCTCGCGGCGCGTGTTGTCCACGTTGTAGCGCTTGCACAGCGCATCGAGGTTGTTGCGCTGGCCGGGGTGCATCTCGCGCGCCAGCGCCAGCGTGTCGAGCACCGGGCAGCGCTCGGCGAGCCTCAGCGCCCGCCCCGAGCGCTCGAGCTCCGCATCGAGAAAGCCCACGTCGAACGCGGCGTTGTGCGCCACGATCTCGGCGCCCTCGAGGAACTCGAGCAGCGCATCGGCGATCTCGGCGAAGCGCGGCTGATCGGCGAGGGACTCACGCGAGATGCCGTGCACGGCGAGCGCCCCGGCGTCGATGTCGCGCTCGGGGTTGAGGTAGCGGTGGAAGGTGCGCCCGGTGATGCGCCGGCTGAGCAGCTCGACGCAGCCGATTTCGATGATGCGGTGCCCGTGCGAGGGCTCCAGGCCCGTGGTTTCGGTATCGAGAACGATCTGTCGCATAGGCGACAGTGTACCCGCTACCCGGGCCGGCCGGCCCCCGCGCGCGCGAGCGCATCGATCGCCGCATTGGCAAGGCGGTCGACCCGCTCGTTGCCGGGGACGCCGGCATGCCCCGGCACCCAGTGCCACTCGATGCGGTGGGCGCTCGCGAGCGCCTCGAGCCGCTGCCAGAGGTCCTGGTTCTTCACCGGCTTGCGCTCGGCGGTGCGCCAGCCCTTGGCCTTCCAGGCCGGCAGCCACTCGGTGATGCCGCGGCGCACGTACTGCGAGTCCGTGTAGAGCCGCGCGCGCACGGGGCGCTTGAGCGCCTCGAGGGCCGCGATCACGGCCATGAGCTCCATGCGGTTGTTGGTGGTGAGCGGCTCGGCGCCTGAGAGCGTCCTTTCCCGCTCGCCGAGGATCAGCAGCGCCCCCCAGCCGCCCGGCCCCGGATTGCCGCGGCAGGCCCCGTCCGTATAGATCTCGACCGTGCCGGGCGCGACGGGGCGCGGCTCGTGCGCGCTCATGGCGAGCGCCGCACGCCGTGGCGCATCGGCGGGGCGGGCTTGACCAGGCCCCCGAGCATCGCCTTGCGCAGCCGCGGGCGCATCGGGGTGAGGGTGTAGACCTGCTTGCGCGCCTTGAGCAGATAGGCCCCGGCCGGCAGCGGGAAGGTCAGTCCGCGCCTGAGCAGCCGGTCGGTCCCCTCGCCCTCGGCGAGCCCACCGGCCCAGGGGCTGCGGTAGAGGTAGCGGCGAGCCGCGAATACCTCATAGCCGAGCAGCGCCAGCCACTCGCGCAAGCGCCGCTCGGACAGCACTCGGCGCAGGCCGGGCGGAAAGCCGCTGCGGCTGAAGCGCGCACGGCGCCCCCAGAGACTCCAGGGCTGAAAGCCGAGCACGACCAGGTGCCCCTCGCCGACCAGCACGCGGTCGGTCTCGCGCACGATGGCGTAAGGGTCGCTCGCGAACTCCAGCGTGTGCGGCATCAACACCGCATCGATCGAGTCCCCGAGCACGGGCAGTTGGCTCGGCCGCCCGAGAATGTCGGCCTCGCACGACAGGCTGGGGCGGGCGAGGATGGCGCGGTGGCGCGTGCGGCACGCCCCCAACAGCTGCCGGCTCTCGCCCCATGCGCCGATTTGCAGGAATTCCCAGCCGAAGACATCGTCTAGCGCCTCGGCCACGACCAGCGTTTCGGCGGCGATCAGCGCGCGCCCCGCGGGGCTGCCCCACCAGCGCCTGAGCGCCTGCGCCGCCTCGGTTTGCGCGGAACTGTGAGTTTGTCCCATCAGGGGCTAGCCATCCTGTGATATGAGAAGGTACATTTCGCGCTGAATGCGATTATTGTAATGTGCTGCCGGCCTCACCCCGAAGTGCCGGTGTGGGTGGAACTTAACACGCGGCAGAGAGGGTCGGGAATTGGCGACTTTAGCGAGCTGGGCGCGACGCGCCCTGGGTCTCCTCGGTGTTCTGGCACTGGCAGCCTGCGCCACGCGCGCGCCGGTGCACCCCGTGCTCGCCGCGCGAGTGGTGCCGCCCCCGGCGGCAATCACCCCCAAGCCTGAGCCGACTCCGCCGCCGCAGGCCGCGGCGCCAGCGCCCGTGATGCCCCCGCCGGCCGCGCCGGCGCAGCCGCATTATGCGAACCTCTTCGCGCGCATCCGCGCCGGTTTCCAGCTTCCCGACCCCAACAAGCCGCTCATCGCCGAGGAGGCCCGCTGGTACGCCGCGCACCCGGAATTCCTGCAGCGCGTGTTCGGCCGGGCGGACCTGTACCTCTACTACATCGTCAAGCAGCTGCAGGCGCGGCACATGCCGCTCGAGCTGGCGCTGCTGCCGGTGATCGAGAGCGCCTACCAGCCCTTCGCCTCCTCTTACGCGCGCGCCACGGGCATGTGGCAGTTCACCTCGGGCACCGGGCGGCTCTACGGCCTGAAGCAGGACTGGTGGTATGACGGGCGCCGCGATGTGATCGCCTCGACGAACGCGGCGCTCACCTACCTGCAGCAGCTGCACGATCAGCTCGGCGGCCACTGGCTGCTCGCGATCGCCGCGTACAACTGCGGCATCCTCAACGTGGAGCGGGCGATCCGTTACAACCAGGCCCGGGGCCGGCCGACGGACTTCTGGCACCTGCTCCTGCCGCGCCAGACCGAGCTCTACGTGCCGCAGCTGCTGGGGATGGCGCGCCTGGTGCAGGATCCGGCCAAGTACGGCCTGTCCTTCAGCCCCATACCGGACGAGCCGTATTTCACCAAGGTCCCGACCGACGGTCAGATCAACCTCGAGGTCGCCGCGCGCCTC
>JAKCEJ010000027.1 GCA_021838065.1 Pseudomonadota bacterium | reverse complement strand
GTGCTGCCGCCCGAGCCTGCCCTCGACACGCGCTACGCGACCGTCAGCGCCGATGGGACCAATCTGGCGCGTTGGCTCACCGCGCTGCCGCCCAACATGCTCGACTCCCGCGGCTACCACTCCGTGCTCACCCGCCTCGCGCGCCGCCATGGCCTTGCCATGAGCTGGCTTGGCGAGACGGAGCTGCGCCGCGCAGGTGCGAACGCGTTTCTCGCGGTCGCAGCGGGCAACGGCCATCGCGACGCGGGAATTGCGAGGCTCTCGTATCGTCCGGCGCGCCGGCGCACGGGTGCCCCGGATCTGGCGCTCATCGGCAAGGGCATTGTGTTCGACACCGGCGGGGTGAACCTCAAGCCGCACAAGAGCATGCTCGAGATGCATACCGACATGGGCGGCAGCGCCGTGGCGCTCGCAACCCTCATCGGGCTCGCCGAGCTCAACGCACCGATCTCAGCTGACGCGTGGCTGGCGATCAGCGAGAACCACATCGGTCCACGCGCTTACCGGCCGCAGGAGGTGGTGCGCGCGGCCAACGGCGTCACGATCCAAATCGTGCACAGCGACGCCGAGGGGCGCATGGCGCTCGCCGACACGCTGGCGCTCGCCGCGCGCACACGCCCGCGCCTGATGCTCGACTTTGCGACGCTGACCGGTGCGTGCGTGTACGCACTTACCGAGCGCATGAGCGGTGTGTTCACCAACCGCCCGGCGCTCGCCGAACGGCTGCTCGCAGCAGGCCGCGCCAGCGGCGAGCGCGTCTGGCCGTTCCCGTTCGACGCGGATTTCGATACCGACCTCGACAGCAAGGCGGCGGATATTCTGCAATGCGCCGTCGAGGGCAAGGGCGATCACATCCTCGCCGCGCGATTTCTCAGCCGCTTCGTGCCGCGCGAGATACCCTGGGCGCATGTGGATCTGTCCTCGGCCACACGCACTGGCGGTCTCGGTCACGTCAACACCGACATCACCGGCTTCGGCGTGCGCTTCGCGCTGGAGCTGCTCGTGAGGCAGAAGGTGCTGCAGACTCTGGAGCGCCGCGCATGAGTGCCCCGAGCACCCTCACGCTGCGCCGCCCTGATGACTTTCACCTGCACGTGCGCGACGGGGAGGCGCTCGCCGCCGTCGTCCCCTTCAGCGCGGCGCGCTTCGCGCGCGCGCTGATCATGCCGAATCTGCGCCCGCCGGTGCGCACCGCGGCCGAGGCGCTGGCGTACCGCGAGCGCATTCTCGCGGCCCTGCCGGCCGGCGCGCGCTTCACGCCGCTGATGAGCCTCTACCTCACCGACGATACCCCGACCGAGGAGGTCGAGCGCGCCCGCGCGAGCGGCTGCATCCTGGGATTCAAGCTGTACCCGGCCGGGGCGACGACCCACTCGGACGCGGGGGTGACGGACATCGGGCGCGTCCACGCCGTACTCGAGCGGCTACAGGAGACGGGGCTTGCGCTGCAGGTCCACGGGGAGGTGACCGATCCGCACGTCGATGTGTTCGACCGTGAGGCGCGCTTCATCGACACCGTACTCGCGCCGGTGGTTGAGCGCTTCCCCCGCTTGCGCGTGGTGTTCGAGCACATCACCACGCGCGCGGCGGTCGAGTTCGTCCTCGGCGCCCGCGAGGGGATCGCCGCGACCGTGACGCCGCAGCATCTGCTGATGAACCGTAATGCGCTGTTCGCCGGGGGCATCCGGCCCCACCATTACTGTCTGCCGGTGCTGAAGTCGGAGGCCGACCGCGAGGCGCTGTGCGCGGCCGTGCGCGGCGGCAGCCCGCGGCTGTTTCTCGGCACCGACAGCGCCCCGCACGCCCGCTCGGCCAAGGAGAGCGCCTGCGGCTGCGCCGGGATCTTCTCGGCGCATGCGGCGCTCGAGCTGTATGCGGAGGCGTTCGAGGCCCTCGGCGCGCTCGAGCGCCTGGAGGCCTTCGCCGCCCATCATGGCGCGGATTTTTACGGGCTGCCGCGCAACGAGGGCCGCGTGCGGCTGGTGCGATCGCCCTGGGAGGTGCCGGCGAGCTATCCGTTCGGCACCGGACAGATCGTCGCGCTGCGCGCCGGGGAGCGCATCGGCTGGCGCATCGAGGCGGTGGAGCGCCCATGAGCGAGACCCACGGCGCCGAACCCGCGCCTGCGGCGCCCGGAACGATGGCCGGGCGGTTCCGCGGCTTTCTCCCGGTGGTGGTCGATGTCGAGACCGGCGGATTCAACGCCGCCACGGATGCGCTGCTCGAGATCGCCGCAGTGATGATCGATATCGACGCCGACGGGCTGCTGCGCCGCGGCGTGACGCACTCGTATCACGTCAAGCCGTTCGACGGCGCGCGCATCGAGCCGGCGGCGCTGCAAGTCAACGGCATCGATCCGTTCCATCCGCTGCGCCCGGCGCTGCCGGAGCGCGAGGCGCTGCAGCGGATCTTCCGGGAAATCCGCCATGCCATGCGTGATTACGGCTGCCGGCGCGCCATTCTGGTCGGCCACAACGCCGCCTTCGACCTGGGTTTTCTCAACGCCACGGTCAGGCGGGCCGACATCAAGCGCAATCCCTTTCATCCGTTCTCGTGCTTCGACACTGCAACGCTGGCGGGCGCTGCCCTGGGCCAGACCGTGCTCGCCAAGGCGGCGATGGTGGCGGGCCTCGACTGGGATCCCTCGAGCGCGCATTCGGCGAGCTACGACGCCGAGCGCACCGCGGAGCTGTTCTGTCTGGTGTGCAACCGCCTGCGCGGAAGCGCCCTGGAGGCCCAGGCGCGCGCCCAAGCGCTCGGCTGGCAGCCCCAGCCGAGCGATCCGGCGGCCGCCGAAGAGCCCTGAGGGCCGGCGAGCGCCTCAGCCGTGCTTGCCGAGTGCCCCGGCGCTCTCGAGCACTTTCTGCAGCTCGCCGCTCTGATACATCTCGAGCGCGATGTCGCAGCCGCCGAGCAGCTCGCCCTTGACGTACAGCTGCGGGTACGTCGGCCAGTTGGAATAGCGCTTGAGCGCCTCGCGCAGCTCCGGTTCCTCGAAGATATTGACCGCCTTGAACTCGGCGCCGAGCGCGCGCAGGGCCGCCACCGTCTGCGCCGAGAAGCCGCACTGCGGGAAATCCGGCGTGCCCTTCATGAACAGCACCACCGGTTGCGCGCTGACCTCGGCCTTGATTCTCTCGACTACGTCCATCGCTTCACCTCTTCAGAGACACTTTGCGCCGCTCGATCGCGGCGATCACTTGCCATTGCTCCGCGGCGCTGAGCGTGCTCCAGCGGGCGATTTCCTCGACGGTGCGCAGACAGCCGGTGCAGTACCCCCGCTCATCCAGCGAGCAGACCTTGACGCAGGGGGAGGGGGGGCGGCATGGCGCCAGCGCGAGAGCCTCGGACATTCAACCCCATTATGAGGCCGCGCCGGCCAGGTTCAAACCCCGCCCGTGATAGCCTGCCGCCATGAGCGAGCCCTGCACAGCCCCCCCCGCCCTCACCCTGCCCGCAGACCTGGCCGAGCAGGTCGCTGCCGCACTGCGCGAGGACGTCGGCAGCGGCGACCTCACCGCGGCACTCGTGCCCCTCGCCCAGCGCGTGCGCGGCCGGATCGTGAGCCGCGAGGCGGCGGTGCTGTGCGGGCAAGCCTGGGCCGAGGCGTGCTTCCGGCAGCTGGACCCCGGGATCCGCCTGACCTGGAACGCCGCCGACGGCGCCACCCTCACGCCCGGAATGCTCGTGTGCACCGTTGAAGGACCGGCCCGCAGCGTGCTCACCGGGGAGCGCACCGCGCTCAACTTCCTGCAGCTGCTCTCGGCCACCGCCACGGCCGCCAGCCGCTTCGCCGCGGCCGTAGCGGGCACCGGCTGCACCGTCCTCGACACCCGCAAGACCCTGCCCGGGCTGCGCCGCGCGCAGAAGTACGCGGTGCGCTGCGGCGGCGCCGCCAACCATCGCATGGGGCTCTACGACATGGTGCTCATCAAGGAGAACCATATTCTCGCGGCCGGATCGATCGCACAGGCGGTAGCCGCGGCGCGCGCGAGCGCCGTCGGGGCGCGCATCGAGGTCGAGGTCGAGGTCGAATCGCTCGGCGAGCTCGAGCAGGCACTCGAGGCGCGGCCGGACATCGTGATGCTCGATGACTTCACGCTCGAGGACATGGCCGCGGCGGTGGCGCGCAACCGTGCCCGCGGCCGCCCCGTGCTGCTCGAAGCCTCCGGCAGTGTCAGTCTCGAGACCGTGCGCGCCATTGCGGCCACGGGGGTCGACTTCGTGTCGGTCGGCGCGCTGACCAAGCACGTGCGCGCCGTCGACCTATCGATGCGCCTCGAGTTCGACGGGCGCTGAGGGGCGCTCAGCCGGCGAGCTTGCCCTCGAGGTGGCGGGCGAGCTCGGCGATGGTCGGGAAGTCGAACAGCTCAGTGAGGTCGATCCTGCCGGGGTACTCGCGGTCGATCTGCTCGTGGATCTCGATCAGCTTCAGCGAGCTCGCGCCGAGCTCGAACAGGTTGTCATCGAGCCCGATGCGCTTGCCGCCGAGGGCCGCATCGCAGATCGCCTTGAGCTTCGCCTCGATGTCGGTGCGCGCCCCAGCCTGCTGCGCACCGTGCGCCGCGCGCAGCCCCGAGAGCTCGGCGAGCTCGGCGTCGAACTCCCCTGCGGCATAGCTCTGCTCGAGCAGGTGGCGCTGGATCTTGCCGCTGGTGGTCTTGGGGATGCGCTTGACGGGCACCACCTCGGCCACCTCGAGCCCGGTCTGCTCGTTGATCCGCCGCGCCGCCGCCTTCGCCAGCGGCACGAACGACTCGAGCCCCCCGCGATGCAGCACGAACAGCACCAGCTCCTCGCCCTCGCTGCCCCCCTTGCGCGCCCCGGCGGCCACCACCTTGCCGAGCTCAAGACCCTCCAGGGGCTGCACGATCGCCTCCAGGTCGTGCGGGTAGTAGTTCTGGCCGTTGACGAAGATGATCTCCTTCGCCCGCCCCGTCACGTACAGGTCCCCGCCGTGAATCACCCCCAGGTCCCCCGTGCGCAGCCACCCATCGGCGCTGAAGGCCGCCGCATTCGCTTGCGGGTCCTCAAAGTAGCCCCCCGTGACGTTCGCCCCGCGCAGCTGCACGTGCCCCACCCGCCCCTCGGGCAGCGCCCGATCCTCATCATCGGCAATGCGCACGCTGCAGTACGGAATCGCCTTGCCTTCCGAGACGAACTGCACCGCATCCCGATCGGTGCCCTCCAGCGGCTCGATCGGCTCCCCGACCCTGAGCCGGTGGCGGTTCACCGCCACGGTGCGCAGCGCCTCCCCCGGCGGCGGAAAGCTCACCGCAAGACTCGCCTCGGCCAGCCCGTACACCGGGTACATCGCCGTGCGCGCGAGCCGCGCCGCCTCGAGCCGCCCGAGGAACTGCTCGCACAGCGGCACCGAGATCGGCTCGGCCCCGTTGAAAATCAACCGCACGCTCGAGAGCTCAAGCCCCTGCACGGGCCGCTCCCCAAGCACCTTCAGATAGTGCTTGTAGCCAAAGTTCGGCGAGCACAGGATCGTGGCGCGTATGCGGCTGGCCAGCTCAAGCCACAGCAGCGGCCGGCGGATAAACAGCTCCGTCGGCATCAGGTGCGCCTGCACCCGGTTGCAGAACATCACCAGGTGAAAGCCAATCAGCCCCATGTCGTGCGTCAGCGGCATCCACGACAGACTCACGTCCCCCGCGTTGAATCCGCACACCTCGCTCGCACCGCGCGCATTGGCCAGAATGTTCCCGTGCGTCAGCACCACCCCCTTGGGCTGGCTGGTCGAGCCGGAGGAGAACTGGATGAACGCCACCTCCTCAGCCCGCCCTCGGTGCACCTTGCCGGCCCGCGAGATGTCATCCAGGTCATCCACCACAAAGGCCCGCCGCCGCAGCCGCTCAAACCTCTCGCCCTCACCCGCCTCGGCGGCAAACGCCCCCATGCGCTCAAGCGAGCGCCGCTCGGTGTACAAAAACGGCTCCCCCAGCCGCCGCGCAATGCGCAGCAGCTTGTGCCGGTGCTCATCGCTGATCCCCAGCGCCACCGGCACCGGAATGATCCCCCCCAGAATCCCCGCCCAGAACGCATCGATGAACTGCTCGTTGTGCCCGAGAAACAAAATCACCTTGTCCCCGGGGCGCGCCCCGAGACGCTGCAGGTGATACAAAATCCCCAGCGCCCGCTCGTACAGCTCCCCAAACCCCACCGTGCGCCTGTCCTGCTCGCCCTCCAGGTAGGTGATGCCGCCCGGATAATCCCGGTTGGCCTCCAGCAGCTCACTCAACGTACTCACAGACAGCATCAGCGGCGTTCCAATCTCATGTAAACAGGGTGGCGGGTGCGCAGCTTTGTCTGCGCCTCGAGGCAGCGGCTGGCGGGCCCGATCGCGGACCTGCCGCTATCTTGCGTAGAGTCCCCGCCGCGGAGTCTTTTCGCTCCGCTCGTCCTTCGGCGGCCGGTAGACACCCGCCGCCCGCGCGATCAGGAGGTATTTCTTGAACACGCGATTCGTTTCCTCTTCATGCTCGCTGACGGTCGAAGGGTCTGCCGGATCGAAGAAGCAGGTGGGATCCTCTTCCATGTAATCCCCGGTATGAAAGTACGCCATGGCCCGGCATCCGCCGCAAGTGTACTGATATCGGCACCGGCCGCAGCGGCCCTTGAGCCGCGACCGGTCGGTGATGTCGGCGAACAGCGCGCTCGAGTCGACCAGCTCATCGAGCGGCTTGTCGCGCACGTTCCCCGCACTCAGCGCATCGAGCAGCACCGGACAGACCGAGACCTCCCCCTCGGCGTTGACGGTGAGCCAGGTGCCCGCCCAACAGCCGATCGCCGGGTTCTGCGGCACGGTATTGTTGCGCATCCCGCCCGAAACTTGCGCGTGCAGCTCGGGCGAGAGAAAGAACGGCGTATAGCTCACATACCCGTGCGGATTGCGGCGCAGGGCCGGATGGAAGTATTCCCGCAGATCGTTCCTGTCGAACCCCATCTCGCCGAAGCACTTCGACCCCGATCCGCGCGGCACCAACGGCGAGCGGTTGTAGGCAATGTTGTGCTTCACGATGAACTCGATGGTCTTCTCGAAGCTCTTCGTATTGTATTTGCCGATCGTGATCACCACGTGCTGGCCGAGCCCGAGCTCGATGCAGTCCTTCAGCACCTGCAGCGTCCGGTCCGACTCATTGTCCCGGCTCCAGCGGTTCTCCTCGTCGATCGCGTTCAGCCCGACGACGATGCGCGCCTGGCCCTGCGTGACGTCGCGGATCTTCTCCAGGCGCGGCCGGGTGAGCTTCTTGCAGTTGCTGAGGACCGAGCACTTGAATCCCAGATCCACCGTCAGGCGCAGCAGATCGTGCGCATCCTTGCGCAGGAGAAACTCCCCACCGCTCCATCCGATGGTGTGCACCCCGAGTCGACGGGCCGGTAGCAGCATCCGGTCACGGATTTCCTCCAGCGCCAGCTCACGCAGAACGCTGCGACGCACTTTCTTTGCGTCGTTGCTCCCGGTCATGCAGAACGGGCAGCGCAGGTTGCAGCGGCGCGTTGCCTCGAAGTAGACAACCTGGAACTGATACTGCGCCATATGTTCCTCCAGCCTCCCGTGCGGATCACCTGATTGGCGGCGCACATTTTTGTAATGCCGCTGTGCCGCAGGTGTCAACGCGCAGCGCGGATTCAGCAGACAAATGTCAATTCGCCCTGAGGCACCTGCAAACGTCCGCTACCGCGCCAAGCTCACTGCGACGCGTCCGCCTCCGCCGGCGCTCGCTCAGGGTGTGACTGGCGAATCACCCGCTCTCAAGTTCCGGGTAGTGGCGGAAGATCCCCTCCTCGCTGAAAGGCACCCTGCGGTCCGAGTGCAGGTACGCGGCCACTCGCGGACGTGTCTCGATGGCCCGGCGCAGTGCGCCCAGGCGGCGGTGACGAGGCAAAGCGCGCCGCATCGTGCGCGGGAACGCATAGTCGAGGCCCGTCAGGACCTGAAACAACGACAAATCGGCATAGGTCAGCTGCGAGCCGACAAGCCAGCCCCGGCCGCGCTCATTGCGGGCCAGCACGCGCTCGAAGTAGCCGAGGTACTTCGGCAGCCGGTTGCGCAGAAAATCCGCGGCGCGTCGCCCCGCCTCGGGCTTCTGTTGCGCGTAATAAAGACTGGAGGCGATCGGATGATGCGTATCATGAATTTCCCCGACCCAGTCTGCGATCGTCAGCTGCAGCTGGTGGGTCCACAGCCGGCCAGCCTCCCTTGCCGGCGCAAGCCCATGGCGTGCGCCAAGGAACAGAAGAATGTTCGCGGTCTGAGCCACGACGTGCCGGCCCGCCTTGAGGAACGGCGGCGCAAAGGGCAACTCCGCCTCTTCCCGGCCCGAGAGAAACCGCATCAGCCGAGGGACCCCGAGACCCTTGACCGGGCTGCGGGCCACATCGAGGTATGCACAGCCCGCCGCCTCGAGCGCGAGGCGCACGAACTCGCCGCGTCCTTGAATGTCCGGCCAGTAATAGAGCTCGTACTTCATCGGACCCTCCCCGGTGGGTGCCCACGGCAGCACCTTGGGCGCAGCCCTGCGCCTTGCAAGCCACACGTTCGGACAGACCGCGAGTGTACTGCAGGGACCCGTGCGGGCTCGCTTTACGCGGGAGTGGCTGGCAAGCCGCAGGTTGGTCACTGCGGCGGCGCTGCCGGCGACGCCCATGCGGCCACGCCGGGGGCCTATGCTATTCTGAGGCGCATCCATGTCAGCACTGGATGGCGCGCAGACGGCGGCGCATCCGGGAACCTTCATCGCGTGTCGCGACCGAACCGATCTTTCGGAGAATCATTGCGAGGCGTCCGGCTGCTTGCGGGTCAACCGCGAGCCAGCGCCGTCCTGTGCGCGGCATTGGCGCTGGCAGGCTTCGCAAAACCGGCGGCCGCGGCGCCGATCCGCTCCGTGCAGGTGGTGCGCCGCGGCAGTCACTTCACGATTTTCATGCGCCTTGCGTTCGAGGCACCCCCGTGGGCGGTGTTCGCAGCGCTGCAAGACTATGCCGCCATGCCCCGATACAACCCGGATCTGCGCAGCGTGCGCATCGAGCCGACCGGCGAGCCCGGCCGCATCCGCCTGTTTACCCTGGTGCACGCCTGTGTGCTGATCTTTTGCCGCACCCTGCATCAGGAGCAGATCATGTCCGCGACGGCCGATGCGCACGGTGGCACGCTGCGCGCCGCACTGGTGCCTCATCGCGGTTCGTTCCGCTCCGGCCGCGCGAGTTGGACCGTACGGCCCTGCCGTAGCGGCCACGAGCCGACCTGCCTCGATGCGCGCATCCACCTGCAGCCGGCCTTTTGGGTCCCGCCGTTGATCGGACCGTGGATCCTGCGACAGAAGATGGACCAGGAAGCCCGCCGCTCCGGCCACGGGCTCGAGCAGATCGCCGCACAGCTGCTCGCGAGTTCCGCACGCGCGCCCCGATCCGTGCGCTCCGGAAATGAGGGCGAATGCCGGCTCAAGGCCCGCGCCGCGCCACAACGACAAGTCAGCGGCTCGCGGCTGCGGTGCCGATCAGCATCACGGCCACGAGACTGACCAGGATCAGGTTGTACGCGAAGTGCACCCGGGCCGATTCGAGCACGCTCTGCAAGCGCGAGCCGCTCTTGCGCCAGCGCCGCAGATAGACCTGACTGAAGCCGAAACCGCCGACGCCGAGACCGAGCGCAGCGCCGATCGGGATGCCCATGACCAGGTGGGCGAGCCCGAACAGCAGCGAACGCCACAAGCGGGCGCCGATGCCCCGTGTCTCATCGCCGCGCCGGAAGGCGCGCTCTTCGCGCAATGCGAACAGACACAGCGACAGCAGCAGCGGGATGAGGATGAGGCCCGGGAGCAAAAAATGTGAGATCCACCCGCTTGGACTCGAGGCCGCGCCAAATATCACGTTGCCCGTCCCGCCCAGATACTCCCACCAGCCCCAGCGCAGCCAGGTGCTCGGTGCCAGCAGAATGACCACCGCGAGCAAGACGCCCGCCAGCACAGGCAGCGCCAGCGCGAAGTGCCGCGGGCGAATTCCGGCGAGCAGAATCCTCTGGCGCGGGTTCCTGAGTGCGCTGCCGAGGTGCATCCAGAGCCATACCAGCACCAGCACCTGCACAATGAGCACCGCAGTCGCCCGCCCCAGCGCAGCGTCGATGGCGCCCACGACCGCGAACACCAGCACTGTGCGCCCCAGGATCCGCAGCACGTGCCTGAAATGCGTCAGTCCCGCGCGTCCGTGCGCGATGCTCTTCTCGAGGCTCATTGCGCGCGCCCGCCGATCAGCTCATTCGTGCCCCAGTCCCTGTCCCGGGTGATAGGTGCGCTCGATGTGGCCCTGCAGCTGCGATTGATAGAAATAGACGGGCCGCAGGTTTCCCATGGCGTACTCGGTGGCCTCATCGTCGAAGTGCGGCGAGGCGGGATGCCCACTCTCCCCGCCCGCCGTGATGGCCCAGGCGCGCACCTTGGGGCCGAATTCCACCATCGCGATAAAGCTGTTGCCGCTGTCGCCGTACCACCTCTTGGTGTTCGGATAGGGATGGGCGCCGAAGGCCGCGAGCGACCCCCAGATTGAGGAAGTGAACGGCACCGGGATGCTCGGCTTGGCGTCATCGAAGCTCGGGTGTAGATGGTCATTGAGACGCTGGAAGCGGTTGATATCGCCCCACGGGGTCTGCCAGGTGCCGAAATCGGTCTGCAGCCAGCTCGAGGCCGCGGCGAGCGCGCGCAGCAGCTGCCGGGGCGTCGCGCGGCGCACCACGTAGTCCTCGGGCGAGATGCCGAGGGAGCGCGCCCGCGAGCGCACGTGCGCGAAGAGGTTCGTGCCCCAGAATACGGCAAGGGAGGTGGCCACGGAGTTCACGCCCCACCGGTCATCCCACTCGCGCAGCACCGTGATCTGCTTCGCGAGACGCGCCTTCAGCGGGTCGGAGGCAGGCAGGGCGTCGTAATCCCTGATCAGCACCGGAATCATCGTGGCGAAGGCCGGCAGATAGCTGTCGAATCCCGCGGCGGTGAGCGAGGCCATGGTCCAGTTGCTGCTGCCCGTGAGCAGGCGCAGCGCGTGATAGCCGCGGGGCGTCTCCTCCGTACCCCGCTCCACGTACCTCGGGAAATCCTTGCGCTTGGGGCTGTACGGACCGGCTGCCGACCACGGCCAGTTGTTCGAGTTATAGAGCCAGCCGTTCGGCGGGTTGAGCAGGTGCGGAGTCTGCGCCAGGGTCAGCAGGCCATGGAAGGCGGTCGCAGGGTTACTGCCGTCCACCGGCCTCGCCCAGTTGAACGCATTGCTGCGCCGCGGGATCCAGTCCGAATGCCAGTAGGCGATGTTGCCTTCGGAATCAGCGAATATCGTATTGTTGGAGGAGTTCGTGTGCAGCTGCATGGTCTTGCGGAACTGCGCATAGTCCTTGGCCTTGGTGCGCGTGTAGTCCTGGATGAGCGCGCGGACGGGCCGCTGCATCAGGTTCACGCTCTCCCACTTGCTGCCGATTCGGGCGATGATCGGGCCGTGTTGGGTGTAATAGGCCGTAAAGACGCGCTGCGCCATGCCGGCAGCGGTCTTGTAGCGCACGACGATGCGGCGCGTACGCATCGGCAGCTCCCGGGTTCCATATCGATAGTCATAGCGGCCGTCGCGGCGGCTCACCGTCTCGAGAAACCACGAGATGTTCTCGACGCCGCTCGAGGTGTGCATCCAGCCGGCCGTGGCGTTGAAGCCCTGGTAGACAAAGAACTGGCCCCAGGTCACCGCGCCGTAGGCATCGAGCCCCTGGCCGCTCACCATCTGCAGCTCGGCGCGGAAATAGAATGAGGTGTGCGGATTGATATACAGCAGCGCGTGGTGATCGAGCGTGATGGACGGAGAGATGGCGATGCCGTTGGAGCCCTGAGGCTCGGGCGGCGGCATCTCGGCGTTGGCCGTCTGCGCTCTTGAGAGGCGCCGATGGCCGTAGAACGCCGCCAGCCGCGCAATGTTCACTCCCTGCTCGATATCCCCCCCGATGCTGCCTTCCGTGAACGCGAGCGCCATCCACGGCTCGAAATGCGTAATGACCTGCGGCTTGACCTGCGGGTGGGTATACAAATAGAAGTTGAGACCGTCGGCAAAGGCGTTCATCAGCTTCTGCAGCCATAGGGGACTGCGCGCGTAGTCGGCGCGCAGCGCCTTCGGATCGACGAACAGCTTGCTGCGCAGATCGCGGTAGATCGTGCGCTTGCCGTACGCCTCGGAGCGCCACCCCAACGCAGCCAGATAGTTGTTCTCCACGCGCTTGAAGTCATCCTGCGCCTGGGCGTACTCCATGCCGAACACCGCATCGGCGTCGGTCTTGCCGTAGACGTGGGCGATGCCCCAGTTGTCGCGGTAAATGGTGACAGCGCGCGCCTCCTGCTCCCAGCGGTCGATCTGCGCCGCACTCGGCTGCGCGGCGCCGCACGGTGCCCAATACGCACCGGTGAGGCCGAGGGCGAGCAGGACAGGCACAAGTTTTCTCATGATCGTTTCCTGCGCTTCGGGAAACGCTCAGCCGCGGCCGCCGGCTGGCCGTGTCCCCCTGATTTGATTTTGCAACGCGTGGATCGGCGTCCGACCGTTGCGCGCACCATACCCGAGAACACTGAGCGGCGACACGATGCCGCGTATTCAGGGCATTATAATCAACGATATTTCAATATGTTATGGATTTTATTGAAAGTGAAACACGAGACGCCGCGCCGCCGGCTTCGCGCGAGACGTCTGCGCGGCGACTTGACCGGCCGCGCGCGGGTGTCGACTCCTAGCGGTTTTCCCGCTCCTCGCGCAGCAGCGGAGGCAGGCCCTCGCCTTCCGGATCGCGCTCGCTCTCCTCGCGCTCGTCCAGCCATTCCTCCTGACCGGCTCTGATCGGCTCGAGCGGCGCCTCCCAATCCTTCGCTTCCATGTCGGTCTCGGAATATCCCAGATCGTCCACTTCCACGTCATCGACCGGTCCGGTCCAATCCTCCGGCGGCTCGGCAAATCCGATGGGCAGACCCTGCCAGGCCGCCGCGTCGATCTCATCGATATCGCCGTCGAAGTTCTGGATCTCGATGGTGCGGGTCTGCTCGTCGATCGCAATGACCTGGAACAGCTCGCCCTTATCCCAGCGCAGATACCATTGGCCGATCTGCGCACGGCCGACCGCGTTGCTCATCTCGTGTGCCTCCGAAGTCTTCCTGCCTAGACCCTGCGCCCGCGCTGACGCACTGGGAATACGCGGAACTACGCAAGTACGCAGGTCATCTCCAGCCGGGATGCGCGGCCGCTGTCCCGAAGCGCCACGCGCCGCGGCAAGCCTTCCTCTCTCGTGCCGGCATGTGCGTATTGCTCGGCGGCCTGTTCCCTCGAAGATGCTGTTAGTGCCGCGCGATCGCCGGCTGACGGAGAGGCGATGTCTTTGGAGCCGCAATCGGCGCAATTGCTCACCTCGGAGGGGCTCGACCAGCTGCTGAAGGCGCTCCGGCGAGGCGGCTATCGTACCGTCGGCCCGACCGTGCGCGAGGGGGTGATTGCGTACGAGGACATCGATTCCGTCGAGCATCTCCCACGCGGATGGACAGAGGAGCAGTCCGGCGGCCATTACCGGCTGAGACGCCGTGAAGACGACGCGTTGTTCGGTTATGCCGTCGGGCCCCACAGCTGGAAGGCGTTTCTGCACCCGCCCCGCCAGCGCCTGTGGCGCGCCCGAGGCGACGGCGACACGGTTCAGATCGAGCGCGAGTCACCCGATCGGCAGCCTCTTGCGCTGATCGGGGTGCGCGCCTGCGAGCTCCAGGCTGTTGCGATCCAGGACAAGGTGCTGCTCGGCGGCGCGTACGGGGATCCGCATTACCGCGCGCGTCGCGCCGATACCTTCATTGTCGCCGTCAACTGCACCGTAGCCGGCGGCACCTGTTTCTGCGTCTCGATGGATTGCGGGCCGAACGTCGCCACGGGGTTCGACCTGGCGCTTACGGAACTCGCCGCGGCCGGCCTGCCGGCGTTTGTGCTGCAATCCGGCACGCCGGCCGGGCGCAAGGTGCTCGAGGAGATTCCCCACCGGCCCGCCACAGAGAGCGAGATCGCCGCCGCGCGCGCCCGGGTGCAGCAGACCGCACAGCACATGGGCCGGCAGATGCCTGTTGAGAGCCTGCCGCAGCTGCTGCTGCGCAACCTCGAGCATCCCCGCTGGCGCGAGGTCGCCGATCGTTGTCTCGCCTGCGGCAACTGCACGATGGTCTGTCCGACGTGCTTCTGCACGACCGTCGAGGACTCGAGCGATCTCAGCGGGCAAGAGACCTCGCGCACCCAGCGGTGGGATTCATGCTTCGCGGTCGATTTCGCGTACCTGCATGGCGGGAGCGTTCGCCAGAGCGCGCGGGCGCGCTACCGCCAGTGGATGACGCACAAGCTCGCCACCTGGCATCTGCAGTTCGGCAGCTCCGGCTGTGTCGGCTGCGGCCGCTGCATCACCTGGTGTCCCGTCGGAATCGACATCACCGAGGAAGTGAACGCCATTCGCGCGAGCGACCCGGGCTGAGGAGACAACGATGGAAGGTGTGGAACAGATTGTCGCCGAACATCCGTTCTTCGCGGGATTCGATCCCGCCTACGCCCACCTCGTCGGCCATTGCGCGAAGAACGTGCGCTTCGATCCCGGCCGGTATCTGCTGCAGCAGGGCGCGCCCGCGGACCAGTTCTACCTCCTGCGCCACGGACGGGTCGCGCTCGAGCTGTCCGGGCCCGGCCGCGGAACCGTCACATTTCAGACGCTCGGCCCCGGCGAGCTGGTGGGCGTGTCCTGGCTGGTGCCGCCCTATCGTTGGACCTACGACGCCAAGGCGCTCGAACTCGTGCGCGCCATCTCCATCGATGCGGCCTGTCTGCGCGGCAAGAGCGAGGCGGACCACGATCTCGGCTACGAGATGATGAAGCGCTTCATGCCGGTGCTCATTCAGCGTCTGCAGGCGGCGCGGCTGCAGCTTCTTGACATCTACGGCGCCCACGCCTGAGATGCCCATGCACGAGAGCGCGACCGATCCGATGGTCCCACGGGTGCTGCGCGTGCGCAGCCGGCGGCGCGACGGGCCGCAGGTGTGGACGCTGGAGCTCGATGCCGGCGCCCGCGAGCAGCCGGGCTTTGCCGCCGGACAGTTCAACATGCTCGCCGCCTTCGGGGTCGGGGAAGTGCCCATCAGCTTCTCCGGCGACCCCGCCCGGCCGCAGCGCATCGTGCACACCATCCGCGCCGTTGGAGCAGTCTCGAGCGCGCTGACCCGGCTCGGCGCGGGCGCGGCGCTCGCCGTTCGCGGTCCCTTCGGCACCGGCTGGCCGATGAGCGAGGCGGCCGGCCGCGATGTCGTGCTTGTCGCCGGCGGCTTGGGGCTCGCGCCACTGCGGCCGGCCCTGTACCAGCTGCTCGCCGAGCGCGCCCGCTACGGGCGGATTACGCTGCTCTACGGAACACGCAGCCCGAAGGAGATCCTCTTTCGCCGCGAAATAGACTCCTGGCGCAAGCTCACCGGCGTCATGATCGAGGTGACGGTGGATCACGCCCTGCAGCCCTGGCACGGCCACGTCGGGGTGGTGACGGCGCTGATCTCGCGCGCCCGCTTCGATCCGGGCCGTACCCTTGCTCTGATCTGCGGACCGGAAATCATGATGCGCTTCGCGGCCGAGGCGCTCGGCACGGCGGGCGTTGCGAGCGAGGCGATCTACCTGTCCCTGGAGCGCAGCATGAAATGCGGCATCGGCAGCTGCGGCCACTGCCAGTTCGGCGGTCTGTTCATCTGCCGTGACGGCCCGGTCATCCGCTATGACCGGCTGCGCGAGCCGCTGCGGGTGCGGGAGCTTTGATGCGCCATCGCGGCAACAGACCGCGTCTGGCGGTGTGGAAATTCGCCTCCTGCGACGGCTGCCAGCTGAGCCTGCTCGATTGCGAGCCGGAGCTGCTCGCACTCGGCGAGGCGGTCGAGATCGCCTACTTCCCCGAGGCGTCCAGCCGGCCGATGCGCGGACATTATGATCTGTCGCTGGT
>JAKCEJ010000293.1 GCA_021838065.1 Pseudomonadota bacterium | reverse complement strand
GAGGTTTCGCAAATCCTGGGTCATCAAGGCACGGCCATCGTTCATGTGTGTATAGACGTAAATGGCCGACTCGCGCACCGTCCGACCATCATCCGGTCAACAGGATTTGCTCGTCTCGATGCAGCAGCTCTCCGATATGTGCGCGCGACATCCGGATATTGGACCCCCGCGCAACAACACGGCAGACCCGTCGCGCTGTGCGTAAAATGGCCGGTTCGATTTAGGCTATCGAAACCTATCCAGGAATCTCCGCAAACGATGCGACATCATCGAGCGAAGAGTTTGAATCCATGACGAATCATCTGACGCGCTGACTCACATCTCGGTCGTCACTATCCTGACGGCATCGACCACCAAGAACGCTGTGGTCGCGGTCCCAATCGTCCTGATTGTGCAGCCACTGCGCGGAACCCGGGTGAGTCGCTATCGCACGGAACGTTCCTGATCAGAGGTATGAATTTCGCTGCGGGCGGCTCCTTCATTGAGCTGGTGGCCATGAAATCACAGTGACGGAGCGTTCGACCGCGACTTGTCGCAGCCTGTGCGAGACGTCAGCTCCCGTCGCACGCGTGCTTCCAGCCTCTTCACGCAGCCGGCGCTATAGGGGTAATATGATACCAGGGTATATATCATGGTATGAGGACCTATGGCAGCTGATATTTTGCCGGACCTGGGGCCAATCTTCCTTGGCAGCCGCCTGAAGAGGCTGGCGGAACGCCTGCAGGCCGGCGCTGCACGAGTGCTGGCCGATGCAGGGCTGACGGTGCAGCCCGCCCACATGCCACTGCTCACCGCGCTCGATCGCGGTCCTCTGACGGTTGGGCAGCTGGCCGAGGCGGTCGGCACCAGTCAACCCGGCGTGACGCGTGCCGCCAGGCAGCTTGCGAGCCTCGGTTTCATCGAGTCATCGCAGGGGGCGGATCAGCGCCAGCGTACACTCTCGCTCACCGCGGCCGGTGAGGCGGTGATGGCGCGGGTCAAGCTGCTCGTCTGGCCGCGGTTGCAGGCGGCCGTCAACGAGATGTGCAACGGCCTCTCGGGACCATTGCTCGAGCAGATCGCGGTAATCGAAACGGCCCTGTCGTCCCGGCCTCTCAATGAGCGGGTCGCCGGCGTCATGCCGGCGCGACTCATCCTCCGAGAGTATGGCGACGATCTCGCCGCCACCTTTTACGAGATCAACGCGGAATGGATCAACTCCATGTTTCAGATGGAGCGGAGCGATCTGGAGGTTCTGAAAGACCCGCAAGGACACATACTCGATCGCGGCGGCACGATACTCTTCGTCGAGGCTCCGCGTCTCGGCATCGTCGGTACCTGCGCATTGCGCAAGACGGGTGACGGCAGCTTCGAGTTGACGAAGATGGGCGTTCGCGCAAGCGCGCGCGGCCTCAAGGCGGGCGAGTTCCTCCTGGCCGCGACGATCGAGCGGGCGACGGCGATGCATGCAAAGACACTTTATCTGTTGACCAACAGACGCTGCGAGGCGGCGATCCATCTCTACGAGAAGCTGGGCTTTCGGCACGATGCCGAGATCATGGAAAAGTACGGCTCGCGATATGCTCGCTGCGACGTCGCCATGCGGTATCGGGGAACCAGCGATGCCTGATGTCCGCGCGAGAGAGCGCGCTATAGCCGAGCGTCGCGGTTGACCCCGCGAGTGGGCGGATCAAGGTGCATCGCGAGGTCGTGGCGCATGACTGCGGGATGATCTGAGGACCAGCCATTGATGCCACCCACCGAAATTGTCACGTAACGTGCGGATTCGTCGGCAATTCCGGGTCACGTCATTTGTTCGCAGCCCGCGCCTGATTGCGCCGACGAAGCGGATTTCGCCTACTCTAGGAGCCTGGGTGACATCCGTTGATAGTCCGCGCGATCGGCGCAGTGCGGCCGCCGCGGTGCGCCGATCGCCTTGAAGGTGCCTGCCGTTCGGCACGATCGAATGCGCTGAAGACGTTATCAATTTCGAGCGACCCGATGCACAGCATCGAAGGCAGCGTCACCTCGCGGATCGATCATCCGGCCATCTTTATCCCATGCCGGTTTCTCGAGCGCCTCGGCGCGACGGTGACCTACGTCCCGGTGGACGGAACGGGGCGCGTCGACCCCGACGATATCCGCAAACCGATCACTGGCCATCCGTCCCTCATCAGCATCATGCACGCCAACAGCGAGGTCGGTAGGACGCTCCCCCCAGACCGCGCTGATCAGCCAACTGAAGGACGGACCTCGTGCGGCCTGTCAAGATGAATCATGCGCAGCCTCAACGCATTGCCGATGACGGACACCGAGCTCAGACTCATGGCGGCTGCGGCGATCATAGGACTCAACAGCAGTCCGAAAGCCGGATACAGTGCGCCGGCGGCGATTGGGATGCCGATCACGTTGTAGATGAAGGCGAGGAACAGGTTTTGGCGGATATTGCGCATGGTGGCGCGGCTGAGCGCGCGGGCCCGTACGATGCCTGTGAGATCGCCTTTGACGAGGGTCACCCCGGCACTCTGCATGGCCACATCGGTCCCCGTGCCCATCGCGATGCCGACCTCGGCTGCGGCGAGCGCCGGTGCGTCGTTTACGCCGTCGCCTGCCATGGCGACCGCTCGACCTTCGCCGCGCAGGCGCTGCACGATGGCATTCTTGTGATCCGGCAGCACCTGTGCCTCAATGTCGTTGATCCCGAGCTGGCGCGCGACGGCTTCAGCCGTGGCGCGATGATCACCGGTCACCATCACGATCCGGATGCCCTCGTGCCTCAGCGCCTCGAGTGCGGCGGGCGTGCTCGCCTTCACCGGATCGGCAACGGCGACGATGCCTGCGGACCGGCCATCGACTGCCACGAACATCGCGGTCGCCCCGTCGCTTCGCAGGCGCTCCGCCGGCGCCTCGAGGCTTGTCTGGGGAATTCCCAATGAATCGAGAAGCGCCGCGTTGCCCACTGCGACCGCGTGTCCGTTGACGGTCCCGGTGACGCCCTTGCCCGTGTGCGAGCGAAAATCGGTCAACCTTTGCAGTGCAAGACCTCGCTCGTCCGCCGATGCGGCGATGGCTGCGGCGAGGGGATGCTCGCTCGAGCGTTCGAGGCTCGAGGCGAAGGTGAGCACAGCGGCCTCGTCGTATCCTTCCCCCGGCACGACGGCCACCACGCGCGGCTTGCCCTCGGTCAGCGTGCCGGTCTTGTCCACGACGAGAGTGTCGATCTTCTCAAATCGCTCAAGGGCTTCGGCGTTCTTGATCAGCACACCCGCCGTGGCGCCTTTGCCGACACCGACCATGACGGACATGGGAGTCGCGAGCCCGAGCGCGCAGGGGCAGGCAATGATGAGCACGGACACCGCCGCAACCAGCGCGTAGGCGAGCTGAGGCGGCGGTCCAAGCAGCATCCACACGACGAACGCGGCAAGAGCAATCAGGATGACCGCCGGCACAAACCAGGAGGAGGCGAGGTCGGCGAGCCGTTGGATGGGCGCACGGCTGCGCTGCGCTTCTGCCACCATCTGCACGATTCGAGCGAGCATCGTGTCCGAGCCCACGCGCTCGGCGCGCATGAGCAACGCGCCGGTCCCGTTGATCGTGCCGCCGATGAGTTTTGCGCCCGCAGCCTTGGCTACCGGGATGGACTCGCCGGTGACCATCGACTCATCGACGGCGCTCGCGCCCTCGAGCACCACTCCATCCACTGGCACCGCTTCGCCGGGTCGCACCCGCAATCGTTCTCCGACCTGCAC
>JAKCEJ010000292.1 GCA_021838065.1 Pseudomonadota bacterium | reverse complement strand
GCTTGACACTTTCCCGAGGCTGCCCGGCCACATCATCCTGGTCGGCAGCGAGACCGGCCTGGGAGTGGTGCCGCTGGGAGAGCTGACACGCCGCTTCGTCGATGGAGCCGGCGATCTGCATCAGGAGCTCGCGCGGCTCTGCGACCGTGTGATCTTCACCGTAGCCGGTCTTCCTCAAATCTTGAAAGGCATTCAGCCATGAGCACTGCCGCCCTGCAGGACCTGTCCGAGTTGCTCGACGGGCTCCCCTCGCCTGTGCGCACTCCAGATGCCGACGCCGCACGTGCGGCCCGAGAGCGCCAGGATTCTTTGACCAAGCCTCCGGGATCCCTGGGTCAGCTGGAAGCGCTGGTGATCAAGCTCGCTGCTCTGCAGAGGCGCGCGCGACCCCGTGTCGATCGCATTTACATCAGCATCTTTGCTGCGGATCATGGCGTGGCGGCCGAAGGCATCTCCGCCTTTCCGCAGGCCGTCACCGCCGAAATGATCAAGAACTTCGCCCACGGCGGCGCGGCCATCAGCGTGCTCGCGCGCGCGCTCGGCGCGACACTCGAGGTGGTCAACCTCGGCACGGTGGCGGACCCCGGCTCTCTGGCCCAGGTCCGGCGGCGAGTGCTCGGCCCCGGCACGGACAATCTGGCGTGCGCACCGGCGATGAGCGCGGCGCAGTGCGTCGCCGCCGTCAACGCAGGACGCGAAAGTGTCGCGAACGCAGTGGCGCAGGGCGCGGAGCTCTTCATCGGCGGTGACATGGGAATCGGTAACACCACTGCGGCGGCAGCGCTGGCCTGCGCCCTGCTGCAGCTCGATCCGCGCGACATCGTCGGTCCCGGCACAGGTCTGACGGCGGAAGGGGTCGGGCACAAGATCGAAGTCGTCAAGCGGGCGCTGGCATTCCACGAGCCGCACCTCAGGGACCCCGCCTCGGTGCTGTGCCGACTGGGCGGCTTCGAGATCGCGGCATTGGCCGGCGCCTACATCAGCTGCGCGGCTGCGGGCTTGCCGGCGCTGATCGACGGGTTCATCGCCACTGCCGCGGCATTGGCCGCCGAGCGGCTCTGCCCCGGCGCCAGCGACTGGTGGCTGTTCGCCCATCGATCGAGCGAGCCGGGACACGGGCGGCTGCTCGATGCGCTGCGCGCACGGCCCATCCTGAATCTCGACATGCGCCTGGGTGAAGCCAGCGGCGCGGCAGTTGCCGTGCCGATATTGCGCCTGGCGTGCGAGCTGCACGACCGCATGGCCAGCTTCAGCGAGGCCGGGGTGTCCGGTAGGTTGCCTTGACTTGCATTTCCCTCTTGCGGCATGGCGCCACCACCGCTCCGGGTCGCTACTGCGGCAGCACGGACGTGCCGCTCAGCGAGGAAGGCTGGCGGCAGATGTGGACTACGGTGGCGGGCCGCGCCTGGGATCGCATTCTCTGCTCACCCCTCGAGCGCTGTGCAGCTTTCTCCGCGGCGCTCGCACGGAGTCTAGCCATTCCCGTCACCGAGGATGGGCGCCTGCGGGAAATGCACTTCGGAGACTGGGAAGGACGCAGCCCCCACGAGATCATGGCTTGCGCACCGGATGCGCTGCAGCGCTTCTGGGCGGATCCGATCGAAGCCCGTCCGCCCCGATCCGAGAGCCTAACCGACGTCGCCTCACGCGTACTCGCGGCGTGGCACGAGATGCGTGATGGTGACAGCGACGAGCGTGTGCTTATGGTGACGCACGGCGGTCCCATACGCATCATCCTGCTGGAGCTTTCCGGTCGGCCGCAAACAGAGCTCTTGCACCTCGACGTTCCGCACGCAGCGCTGTTCGATGTCAGCTCGCTCGAGAACATTCCGTGATCCCAATGATGCGGCCGCTGCTGATCGCGCTGCAATTCCTCACGTGCCTGCCGCTGCGGTTGCGCGAGGCACCGCAGCCGGCGGAGCTCGGGCGCTCGCTCCTGTGGTACCCGCTGATCGGAGCGTTGATCGGGTCCCTCCTGTACGGGATCGATCTCGTGCTCGGCGATGCCGCGCTGCTGCTTCGTGCGACCCTGCTCCTGGTCGTCTGGGTGACCATCACCGGCGCTCTGCACTTGGACGGCTTGGCCGACTCGGCGGACGCCTGGGTGGGTGGTCATGGCGACCGCGAGCGCATGCTGACCATCATGAAGGATCCGCATGTCGGACCCTGCGCGGTGGTCAGCCTCACTCTGGTGCTCCTGCTCAAATTCTCGGCCCTCTGCGCCGTACTCGAGCATGGCCAGCGCATCATGCTCTTTCTGCCACCACTGTTGGCTCGTTGTGCGATACCGGCACTCTTTGCGAGCACGCCTTATGTGCGCCCAAGCGGCATCGCGTCCGCACATGCCGCGCATCTGCCCCGCCGCGCGGCGATTGTCACCGTGGCGGCAACACTCACGGGTGTGCTGCTGCTCTTCGGGAAGCCAGCGGTTGTGGGTACGGCCACCGCCGCCCTCGTCTTCATCTTGCTCCGTCGTTTGCTCTTGCGGAGTTTGGGCGGCACGACGGGCGATACCGCGGGCGCGGTGGTTGAGATTATCGAAGTCGCCATGCTGACCGCGGCCGGACTGCGCGGGTAATGGTGCAGCCTTTCCCGTAGCCCGATCGCCGCATCTAAGCGTCCGTCGATGTCTGAAGGTATAGGCAGGTATCCCTGTTTCCGGGCCAGTACGGGAAACGGCTCCCGCCGGCGAGAACCGGCTGCCCGGCCCTCATCTCGCTTGCCGCACGAACCTGCAATAGAGGAATTGCTGCGAAGCACTCCACGGGGTGCGATGGATGGCCAGCGAACTCTCGACGAGCCTGAAAGCCGGGCCGAGTTCCACCGCCAGCGTTGCCGCGTCGTACCGCATGGTGGGCAATCCGCTGCATCGCTCTGGGCCTGATGGCCCGAATGTAGCCATGACAAGATGACCATCCGGGCGCAGCGCTCGGTGAAGGGCACCGACATAGCGGCCGCGGTCCGCTTGCTCGACGAGAAAGTGAAACACCGCGCGGTCGTGCCACAGGGCGTACCGCCTGCCGGGGTCGAATGTCGTGATGTCCTCATGTAGCAGAGAAACCTTGGGGGCTCTCGCCCCGAGGCGCGCTCGAAGCTTGTCGAGTACAGCGGCCGAGACGTCGAGCACAGTGAGATCGCCGTAGCCAGCCTCGAGCAGATCGTCCACGAGAATCGAGGCGCCACCGCCTACGTCGATTATCGGATCTGTGAGCTCGATGCCTGAATTGCGGATCAGCTCTAGAGACTTGTCCGGGTGCTCCTCGTACCAGCTGACCTCAGTGATCGATTTGGTTCGGTACACTGCATCCCAATAATCCCGTTTCCTCGCCTCCACCTTGTCAACTCCAGGTCTCTGTACTCCGGTCAGGAAGGTGGCTCGGTGAAGCCGGAAATATTCCGGCGGCCTGATCTGGCAGATTGGAACTTCGAACTGTCGGTGGGCGCGCTGAAGAGCGTGTCGACGAGGGCGCAGTCGGGGATAGGCTTGCCGGTGCAGCGCGCCGCAATCTCGGCCATCGCGCGCTCGAGACGCTTCAGATCGGCGATCTTGCCTCGGATGTCCTCGAGGTGCTCGAGAGCAAGGGCGCGTCCTTCGGTACACGTGTGGGTATGTCCATCCACGAGCCGCAGCAGGCCGCGCAATACGTCCAGGCTGAAATCGAGCTCCCGCCCCCGGCGGATGAAAATGAGGCGCTTCAAGTGCTCGCTCGTGTAACGCCGATAGCCGGCGGCACTGCGC
>JAKCEJ010000291.1 GCA_021838065.1 Pseudomonadota bacterium | reverse complement strand
ACAGACTCATTAGGCCACAATCTAACAACGCCACCTTTTTTCCGATGGCCGCCGAGCAGGAGCTTGTCTTGTTCGGTGCCGGCCTTGCCTCGGCCGTCAGTCGCAAGCCGCGTGAAGTGCAAAGTCATCGGCGCGTTTGTTTCCGCGTTGGTCACTCGTGCGCAGAGACTCGGCGGGTGTCTGTCGGTCTGTTCGAGGAACCGTAGGTCGCTGTCGGGCGGTGGCAACAGGCAGCCTCGATATAACAGGTATGCCTCGCCGACTGTGCCGCACAACCGCCGCGTGCGTCTCCATATCGCCTCTGCCCGGTCGGACCAGTCGAGCGGCGCAGTCGAGTGAGCCGGGACCGGCACGATCTCAGGACGGCGCTCGAAATTCTCGGCCTTTGTGTAGCCGCACCTATGGCAGTACTCGACAATGCCACGCTCATCCTCGGTGACCGCGAGCGCGGTATCCTTCGGGCCGCGGTCGCACTGCGGACATGGGGCGCGCTTGGTGGTGCTCATGCGGCCACCTGCTTCGCACGCTCCTCCGCGAGCTCGCGCAGGTTCTCAAGCATCGAGGCGCGCCAGGCGTCCAGGCTCGCATGGATCGCTTCCTGCGGCGATATCACGCTACCGTCCGGGCAGAGTATCCCCCACCATCCAAAGGGCTCGTCCGGGCAGATGGGTTCGGCACTGAGCGCACCGGGCGCGACACGCCAGGCGATTACCGGCATGCGGCTGACGGCACCATCTTCGAGCATCGTGACCGCGAAGTAACCCGGCGCCGCCGGGATGGACGCCACCAGTCGCACCGGGTCGAGGTCCGTGTCAGTCGCAAGGGTGACGCGCGCCTCGCCTGCCGCATCGAGGTACTCGATTTCGGAGCGCATGCCCTTCGGCTCGGAGTTTGTCCACCGCTGCCGGATTCGTACCACACGCTCGGCAGCGACGAAGCCCGCGGCGGTTTCGATGAATGTGCTCACGGCCGCACCCCCGCGATCCGCTCGAGGCGCAGGCGTTCGCGAATGGCGAAGTTTTTGCGCCGCCAGGAGTCCACATCCGACGCGGCAGTCAAAACGCGGCCGCGCCGGTGCTCGGGGAGTCCGGCCAAAAAAACAGCGGCGGCGGACGGCTCGCGCGGGGTGAAAGAATGTGATAGGTTTCGCATGGTTGAAGTCCTCAGCGAGAGGCGCGTTTCCGTGGTAGGGGCGCGCCTTTCGCGTTTTCGTCTTTGTGTTAGGCGGCGCTCGCGGTCGCGGGGGCGCGGCGTGTAGGACCGATGGGTCCCGCGCTCGGGGCCTGCGCCTCGATCCATGCAAGAAGGTCCTCCTCCCGATACACGGCGCGGCCGTTCAAGATTCGGTATTTCGGACCAACGCCGCGGCTCGCCATGTCAGCGAGGGAGGCTGGTTTTACCGGGATGCCCGCCGCGGAGAGAAACTCTGCAGCTCGAAGTCTGGTGAAGAAAATCATCGTGCCCTCCTCCCGCGTTGCGCGGGGTCGGGCTTATTTATATAGAGCAATAAGAACGGAATCAGAAAGCGAACGATAGGGCCGCCCATCGGCTTTATGCCGATGGCGCAGCTCGATCAGGTCGGTTGCCAGCGCCCGGGTGGCGCTTACTTTTTGAGGAGTTTTCGGACGTACCGAGCGCCGCAGCCGAGCGCCGCGGCGATCTGCGTGCTTGTCTTTCCTTGCGCAGCTAGGGCGAGCGCCCGCCGACGCATCGCCGCACGCTGCGCTCGTTTTGCTTCTGCCGCGCCAGCAGTTTGCCGCTCCGTGGCCGTGCGATTCAACGCTGTGTGCAGTTCCGGCTCGCTCGCCGCGATGGCGATATGCCCGTCGAGCCATTTGTCCATATGGGACTGCGCTCGAGCCGTCGCCGTCCTAGCCTGCCCTTTTCGAGGCAGTACCCTGCGCAAGGCGGCGATGCTCTTTCTGTTCTCCGGCCGCTCACCGAAGGCGTATATACGTCTTACCGCTCGGCGCCCCGTCACTTCCGGGTCGGTGGAGCGTTCACGAGCGACCTGTTCCCGGTGCTCAGCTTCCTCTCGCCCCAGCTGCTGGATTCTTTCTACCGCCTCGCTGCGGGTGCGATAGGTGCCGGCGACGTTGCCGTCCTCTCCGATCACGAGGTGCAGCCCGTGCCGCTGCTCGATTCGGTAGCTCACGCCTCGCTCCGGAGTACCACGGCGGCATGCTCGCCCCACTTCTGCCAGGCATCGCGCATTTCGCTCGCGTAGCTGTGCTGATCGTAAATCGCAACGAGCCCGGCCTTTGCGGTATGGCCGAGGCACATCTCAGCGACAACTTGTGACACGCCGAGAGCAGCCATGCCGCTGCGCACACTGCGGCGGACATCGTGCAGACGCCACTCAGCAATCTGGAGCTTCGCAAGTCGCTGCATCAGCGCATGGTGGAAGTCGAACGGCCGCCGGTCTCGGCGCCCCCAGAATACGAACGGTGAGCCCTCGAGCACGGACTGCTCGCGCAGCATCGTGATGAGCACCGGGTGCAGGTGGATTATGAACGGGTGGGGATCCTTGTTTCCCGTCTTGCGCCGCTCGGGGGGCAACGTCCACGTGCCGGCGTCGAGGTCCAGCTCGGCCCAGCGCATTCCTGTGGCTTCGCGGCGGCGGCAGCCGGTGAATGCGAGCACCGCGAAGCATGTCCGCGCAGGATCGCCTTCGGCCTGCAGCGCGCGCCAGATTGCTGTCAGTTCATCATCGGTTAGCGCCCGCGTGCGGATGCGCCGGCCCCCGAGGACCCGCAGCCGGTTGCGGGCCGGGTTGACTACCTCGACGCCACGATCATAGGACCAGTTATAGAAGGCTGACACCATCGCCATGAGCTGATCGGCTGTGCCGCGCTTGATGTTGTCCACCACACGGAGCACGTCTGATCGGGTCACGGCTGTGACCGGCTTGCGGCCGATGTCCTCGACGGCTTTGCGAGCCGCCGGCGTCAGGCGCACCAGCGGGTTTTCGTCGCCCTCGATGTAGGTCCTGATGATCGCATCCACTTTCGCGCGGTACCGGGGTCGCCACGTGGATACGTCGCTCTGACGCTCGTACCAGCCGCGCATTGCGATTCTGAGCGGCTGTCCGCCGAGAGTGGAACTGGTAGTCGCCACTTCGGCGAGCCGCGCCCGGGCGGCCTCACGAGCTTTTACGGCCGGCAGTTCAGGCCAGTGCCCGCGCAGCGTCTCTCGCCGCTTGCGGCCATCGGCCTCGCGCCACTGCACGACGAATGCCGCCCGCGTCGGCGTGAGGCGGACACCGAAGCCGGACACGAGGTCATCCCAGAGGAATGCCTGCCCGCTGGCCGGCCGAGGCGCCCGCTTGATCGCATCGTCTGTAACCCGGGCCATTCTGTAATTCGCCTTGTCGCCGCTTGTAACCAAGTCCCGCGTTCCGTGAGCGCCATCGGCGGCTTGCCGATGCGCTTCACAAGGCATATATTACTGAAAGATCGAGAGAAATACAGAGGTATCGAACGCGGTCGAATAGGTCCGAATCAGCCCGATATCACATCGTATGCGTGGGCTTGTCTCCCTGGAGGGCCCCAGCCAGGTAGGTTTCGATCTTCTTCTGGGTCTGGCCGTGGTCCTGCTCGCTGAACTGCACGCCGATGCCGGCCGTGCGCTTGCCCTGCGCGCCCTTGGGCGTCACCCAGATCACCCGACCGGCCACCGGCAGCTTCTCATCCTCGCCCATGAGGTTGAGCAGCATGAACACCTCGTCGCCGAGGCGGTAGTTGCTGTTGGTCG
>JAKCEJ010000290.1 GCA_021838065.1 Pseudomonadota bacterium | reverse complement strand
GGTTGTGCTCAGATCGGGCGTATGCGTTCAGCTTGCTGCGCGTCGCTCGGGATCTCGAACGCCGAGCAGGCGACCTTCCTGTGCCTGCCGGATTGGCACTCCGATCAGGCACCGGCGACTGCCCAAGTCACCGCTGCAACGACGCTCAGGCTGGACCGCGATTGTCCGTTGATGCCCAACATGCTCCAACGGTGCGGCGCAATGTGCGCGCCTTCGTGTATTCGCCGGCGTAGCCGGCGTTGAGCCAATGCTGAACAGCAACAGCTGAGATGACGTCTTCCCCCGCAGGCCAACGGCACTTCGCACTGCATCCGTGGCGATCACGCGAGACAATGTGTTCGCAGCGGCCCTCTTCCGCTGCTCTCAGGCAGCGCCTATCATTGCTCCCGCGTCGAGGGCGTGGTGCCATGCCCGCCTGCGAGGACCTATGCAGCTCATTGATGAACTCGAAAGCCGTATTGCGGCCGGACCCGGGTTGTTTCGCGCGCAGTTGATGCGGGAAGACATCGCGCGGCTGCGCAAGCTCGAATCGCTTGCACGATCCGTAAGCGAACCGGAAGCCTATCGCAGCGCGGGCCGCAAGCTCGGCTGGACCACGCTTGATGCGCGCACGAGCGAACTCGGTGGCGCGCTTGAAGAATTGCTGGATGCGGTACGTGAAGCCACCGTGAGTCCCTCAGGCGCCGCCGATGCGCGCACGGTTGAGGCCTGGCGTGCCCTCGCGCAGCTGCGCATGGAGCGCCTCGTGGGATGTCTGGCGACGCCGCTGCCGAGACTGACTGAGTAGCGCCACAGCGTGCGGCGCCGCGATCCTCCGGTGCCGAGTCGCCCCAGAGAGCGCAGACAGCGGGGATTGCCTCGGGTTGAGCTTTTCATTGGGGCTGTGCGCTCTATCGACTCTCAACGTCGGTAAAATCGCAAGCGCGTCGCAATATGACCGGTCACCCGGTGCCGTAGCTCGGAGATTGCTGCGTCAGGCACTCCATGCCGGGTCAGATCGGCTCGCAGAGATGACTTGCCGGCGGGCAGGGTAAGCCACGCCATCCACCGCTCTGCAGGCCGCTTCCCAAGCAATGGCCTGCACGCCAAGGCGCATCGCTGAGGTCGATGCCCCGCTGCGGGGCGGGACATCGAAACCCCTGACTTCAGCGGGTTGTTGTGGGATGCCGCAATCCCGGCAGTGAAGCCGCGCGCGTTGAGAGGCGCGCGTCGATGGTCGGACGCTCTACCTGACGCTGTAACCGCGCGCCTGCAGGCAGGCACTCAGAGCACGCCGGTAATCCATGGCCTGATGCGCGAGCGCACGCTGCTGCTGGCGCGCTTGTTCACTCATCGCCTGATCGCTCGCCTGGGCATTGGCCGCATCGTTGGCGCTGCCGATCATCGCGCCGGTGAGCGCGCCGAACACCGCCCCGGAGCCCCGGTCCCACGGATTGGAGATGGCAGCGCCGATCACAGCGCCCGCAATGGCGCCGATGGCTGTGTCGGTTCCGGGCGGCGGTCCCTGCACTGCCACGCGGTCATACACCGGCACGCCCGGCGCGCTCGGATCGAATCCCGTCTGATGCACCGCCCACACGCTGCACTCGTAGCGGTCACGGCTCTGCTGCCCGGGCGTCTGGTTCTGCATCGGATAGGCATACACGGTCGTGTTCGGCCGCGGTACCTGGTAGGCCACCGGCTGCTGGGGCGGCATCGTCGCGCAGGCGCTGAGCGCCGCGAGCGCCGCAGCTGCCGTGGCAAGACGCGCCAGGCGGCGAGTGATCAACGATGACAGAAGTCGCATGGTTACCGCTCTCTTACCCGAAACCGGGCCTGCAGGCCAGACTCACAACGCAGCCCCAGCTTGACGGTTGACGCTGCGCGAGCCGGCGAAGTTCCCTGGGTATATTGCGCTGCGCAGCGCAAATCTCAAGCCGCCCGCCTTAAGTTTCCATAAGCGGGCGCGGTCAGCCGAGCAGCCGCGCCACCCGGCGCAGATCGTCTGCGGTATTGACGTCCGGACCCGGCCGCTCGAGCGCATCGGCCACCTGAATGGCGAGCCCATGCTCGAGTGCGCGCAGCTGCTCGAGCCTCTCGCGGCTCTCGAGCGGGGAGCTCGGCAGTCCCGAGAGCCTGCGCAGCGCTGCGACCCGGTAGGCATACAGACCCACGTGGCGGCGCGCCCCCTCGAAGCGGGACTGGCTCGAGAGCCCGGCCGGCGCGCCGTCGCGGCTCCAGGGAATCGGCGCGCGCGAAAAATACAGCGCCCGGCCCTGCGCATCCGTGACGACCTTCACGACGTTCGGATCAAGAAACTCCTCGAGCGAGTCGATCGGCGTCGTCAGCGTCGCGATCGCCGCTTGCGCACTCTGGGCAAGGAGCGAGCGGACCTGCGTGATGATGCGCGGCGGAATCAGAGGCTCATCACCCTGCACGTTGACCACGATGTCCTCATCCGCCCAACGCTCAAGTGCCGCCACCTCGGCGATGCGGTCGGTGCCCGAGGCGTGCGTCGGTGAGGTCATGCGGGCGCAGGCACCGAAGGCGCGCGCGGCTGCCGCGATCGACTCATCGTCGGTGGCGATCAGCACCTCGAGCGCGCCGGCTCGGCAGGCCTTCTCGTACACCCACTGCAGCATCGGCTTGCCCTTGAGGTCGGCGAGCGCCTTGCCGGGCAGGCGGCTCGAGCCCGCCCGGGCGGGAATGACGATGCGGAACACGGGCCGGCGGCCTCAGTGCTCGAGCAGCGGATCGTCCGCGCCGAGCTGGCGCGCCTCCTCCTCGAGCATCACCGGCACCCCGTCGCGGATCGGATAGGCGAGCCGGTCCATACGGCACACCAGCACGCCCTCCTCGCGCCGGTGGATGAGCGTGCCCTTGCAGACCGGGCAGGCGAGAATTTCGAGCAGGCGGGCGTCCATGGGCTAACCTCCGGGGGGCCTTGCAAATGAGTCGATCGTGCGCATCAGCAGTTCGGTGAGCCGGGCGGCATCGGCATCGCTGAAGCGCGCCTCGACCGGCACGAACCACAGCCGCCGGTCGGCCGTGTGCGCGCATTTTACGGCATCCTTCTCCGTCATGAGTACCGGCAGATCATCCCCGAAATCGAGCTCCGCGGCCGTGAGCGGGTGATGATCGGCAAAGGGATGCTCGCGCACCTCGATGCCGCGCGCGCGCAGGTCCCGGAAGAAGCGCTGCGGGTGCCCGATGCCCGCCACGGCATGCACCGCCGTGCCGCGGAATGTCTCGAGCGCACGGCGCTCTGGCGATCCGAGGGCCACAGCCTCGCGGGCCACGAGGTCCATGCGCAGCACGATGCGCGGAAAATGCGCGACCGCCGTGCGCAGCGAGGGGTGTTCGGACTCGCCATTGATCACGAGCGCATCGGCGCCGGCGAGGCGCTGCAGCGGCTCGCGCAGCGGCCCTGCCGGAAGCAGTCTCCCGTTGCCGAAGCCACGCGCGCCGTCGGCGACCACGATGCTGCAATCGTGAGGCAATGCCAGATGCTGCAGCCCGTCGTCGGAAACGATGACGCGTGCGCCGCGCGCGAGCACGGCGCGGGCCGCCGCCACCCGGTCGCGCCCGACGGCGGTGACACAGCCGGTATTGCGGGCGAGGATGAGCGGCTCATCGCCCACCTCGCGCCAGCTGCAATCCCGATCGAGCAGCCGCACGCGCGAGTCGCGCCGCCCGTAGCCGCGCGAGATCACACCCACCGGCACCCCGCGGCGGGCCAGCTGAGCGGCGAGCCACACCGCCAGCGGCGTCTTGCCGGTCCCGCCGACGGTGAGATTGCC
>JAKCEJ010000289.1 GCA_021838065.1 Pseudomonadota bacterium | reverse complement strand
AGTAGGAGCTGAGGCCGGCTGTTCGCTAGCGGCTCGGCCTGCACCTTGAGGCGGCTCGGATGCCGGAAACGCCTGGCCGAACGTGTCCTTCTCGAGAAGGAAAGACCAAGGATCATTCTTTCCTTACCGGACCAGGAAATCCGGACATACGTGCTGGCTCAGCAGACTGCGCGCGCCCTGCCGGCGATGGCGCCTCGTGCGCTGCAATTGCCGCTCGACATCCGCAAAGGCATCACGCTGGTGGGCATCCGCCGCAGCGGCAAGTCGCATCTGCTCTACGGCACGATGCGGCGCCTGATCGAGGCGGGCGTCGATCGGCGTCGGCTGATCGGCCTGAATTTCGAGGACGACTGGATCTGATCCTGCGCGCACACGAGGAGTCGTATCCGGATCTCGTCGGACAGGAGAAGGACATCTTCTTCGACGAGATCCAAGACGCGCCCGGCGGGGAAACGTTCGTCCGTCGGCCGGACGATACCGAAGAAGTGCAAATCCGATGAGATGTTCCCCCTCTCGTCCCCCGAATACTTGCGCTGTCGAGGCTTTCTCGTGAGCCCTAATCGAGTACCCGGCGACTGGCGGCCTGCCTGAAATCGTTCTGGCCGATGCGCAGCGTCGTCGGCGAAGTCTGAAAGAGTACGTTGACCTCTGATTCGACGAAGACTTGCTCGAGCGCTGCGGGCCTGGCCTATCCGCACGCGCTGCGCCAGCTGCTCTGGCGCTGCCTCGCTCAGCCGGCATCCCTGCTGAATATCCACAAACTCTACAAGGAATTCCGCTGCCAAGGCTTCAGTCTCGCGAAGGACACGCTCTGTCGCCATGTGCGCTGCCTCGGCCAAAGAGACCACCTGGCGGCGGGAAATTGATGCGCTGCAGACCGCGGGCGACGGGATGCCTGAAACGACGCGAATCCTCGTGGCACGGGAGCCCGGTGCGCGCTTCGCACCGCCAGGAGTTAAACTCGTGAACGCGTTGCGCTATCTGCTCGGTAGCGGTTGAGTGGCGGTCGGACCGCGCTGGAGCGCACGCATGTGTCGCGGTGGCGTCGTGATGGCTATCAGGGGTGGACTGGCATCGATGGCAAGGCGCAGTTGGCGCATGAGGTGCGGAGGACTCGGGGCGCTCGTGTGGCTCGCCGCGTTCTGCCCGGGGGTGGCTCGCCCCGCGGCACCTTCGCTGTGTGCGCGGCTGGCTAATCAGCTGCGCGGCTCCCCCGGGATTCTCACGAAGGACGCGAGGCAGCCGGGCAGGTGGCTTCTGCCATGGGTCGCATTCGCCCACGCGCATCCCGTGAAGAGCGAGGCCCTCGCGGCGCAGCTTGTTGCCCAATGGCGGACCGCGATGGGCGCCACGGCACCGACGAGCATCGAGAGACTGCCCGCAGCGGGCCTCATCCGTATCAGCCGCAATGGCGGTGAAATCGACCGGTATTGCTCGCACGCCATGTTTTTTAAATGGCAGCGCGGCGGCGCGCGGCACGTGCTCAGTCTTCCGCCGCATTACCGTACGCCGTGCGGGTACCGGGACCAGTCGGGAAGCCTCGCGACCGTCTTGGGGCAGCCTGCGTACGTCGAATCCGAGCCGCTCGATCTGAGCCGTTCGGATGCGCTACTGCAGATCTCGCCATGGCGGGGCAGTGATTGGGGGCGCCCCTGTTCCGTCGCGATTCGCTTCACCTATCGGTCGAGGGTGACTCGGCAACTCTACTGCGGCGCGCAGCGGACCGTATGCGCGGCGGCGCGCGAGATCGCTCCCGCGGTGGGACGTCGGTATCAGCTCTACGCTGTCAACGCGGTCGATGCCGTTACTGGACTCGCGCCTGGCGCGCGCGTTCAGTTCAACGATTCGCTTGGCGTGCAGGCATGGTTGCTGATCGATCACGCGCAGCGCATCGCGACTGCGAAGAGCCTTGCCGCCGTGCGGGGTCCCTCGCCAGCTTGGCTCAGACACTTCCGGCTGCGCCGCGTTGAGTACTTTCCGCTGCGGTTGAACGGCACGAGCTACCTCGGCGCGATCGGCCCCATCGCTTATGGAGCGCGGACGCTGTTCGGCGTGTACCAGATGCCGCGCGGTCGCAGCCAGCGACTGGTCCCGCTCGCCGTAGTGCGGATGCGTTGGCAACAGGATGGCGTGAAGTCCATTCAGTTTCGCGGTGCGCGCGCGTCACCGATCGCGCGATGAGACCTGTGCGGCCGCAGCACCCTGGGTTCTGTTTCGGGAGGATCGGACCAATGAGTCGGCATCACCGTCTTGCGGCGTGCGCCTGCCTCGCGGCTGTCGTTACGTCCGCTGCCGTCTGCGCAAGCGCCGGAGCCCGGACCGCGCCGGTGCCCTCGCTCTGCACGAGACTCGTGCGACGGATGCGTCGTGCCCCCGAGGCCGTAATGCAAGAGGCGACCCCGGGCGCTGACTGGATGCGGCCGTGGATCGCCTTCGCCGCAGTGCATCTGCCGCAGGGCACTGAGGGCTACGGCCGCATCGCTGCGGCATGGCGGGCGCAAAGGCCGAAGGGCCTCTTCGCACCGCCACTGGGGAAGGTTGAGACCCTGCAAGGCACCGGTTTGTTCGTGGCCAACACGATCCTGGGCTCGGGGGACTGCCTGAGCCCCACGTTCTTCTCATGGCAGCCGGGCGGTCGTCCGCTCGTGATCGGTGATCCGCAGCTTCCGCTCTCGCTGTGCAGCCGCGATGGCAGCTGGGGGCGATTCGCTCTCGTGCTGGGACAGCCGGCGTACCTCGCGACCGGGCGGCTCAATCACCACAGCCTAGATGAGGTGATGTTCATTGCGCCGTGGCGAGCTGGCAAATGGGCCCGGCCCTGTCCCGTGTCGATCCGCTTCCGGTATCAGTATCCGGTGAAGCTGCGCTATTGCGGCTCGAATGGGGCGCTGTGCCGTGCAGCACGTAAAGTCGCACCCGTCCTCGCGCGCCGCTACCACGCGTATTCCGTCGCGCAACTCGACGCGTTCAACGCAGGCTATTCGATCATCAAGTTTAGGTTGCGCGCAGTGCTCACCGTGGAAGAGCGTGTGCTTGTGGATCGAGCACGGCGCATAGCCGAGGCTACGGCCGAAAGTCGGCATGCTCCGGCTTGGATCCCGAGCGCAATTCCGGCGTACTTCAGCTTCTTCCCGCTGCGGCTTGAGCACCGACTGTATCTCGGCGCGGCCACCGGCGAGGGGCGCTCGTGGGCTGCCCGTTGGATTTTGCCGCACGGCAGATGGTCTTCGGGGGTCGGTGGGAACCCGTCGAAGGGGGGCTCTGAGTTTTTCCTGTTTTCCGCCCCGCATGCGCACGCCGTTCGGCTGGTTCCGCTGGCCGTATTCAGCATGCACTGGCGAGTTCAGGGTGTGCGGTCGATCGAGGCGCGCGACGACAGGACGGGATGATCCCGGGCGCGCACACAGGGGCGGGGCACCGAGGCGAGGGCGATTGCCGGCCCGGCAAAGTTCGAGTCCGCTCACAGCCGTGCGCTCTGTGCTGGCTCCCCGGTGAGCCGATGGCCGATAATGCGCGCCGCAATGAACCCGTCATGGCGAGGCTGAGCTGGTGAGCAGGAAATACTTCGGAACCGATGGCCTCAGAGGCCGCGTGGGCGAGGATCCCATGACGGTGGATTTCGCGCTGCGCTTGGCGAGCGCGGCCGGCCGGGTGCTGGCCCCCGAGGGCGGCACCGTGCTGATCGGCAAGGACACCCGCCTGTCGGGCTACATGTTCGAATCCGCGCTCGAGGCCGGCTTCGTCGCCTCCGGGGTGAACGTCATGCTGATCGGGCCGCTGCCCACCCCA
>JAKCEJ010000026.1 GCA_021838065.1 Pseudomonadota bacterium | reverse complement strand
GCGCATCGCGGCCGGCCGGGTCGGCGCGAGCAGCCGTGGGGCGATGAGCCGGGCACGCACGCCGCGATTGGCTGCAAGCGTCAGCGCCTCGCGTGCAACGCCCGTCAGCGAGCCCCAGGTCAGAACCGCAGTGTCACCCTCGCCCTCCAGGGTCGCCCACAGCTGGCCGTAGTCATACTGCTCAAGCTTGTCGCACCGCTTGTCGAGCTGCGCCGAGTGATCGAGCGCACCGCTGGTGGGTACGCCGCGCTCAGTGTGCGTCAGGCCATCGGCGGTGTACTGGCCGCCGGCTGTCCCGGGAATCGCCATCGGCGACACGCCGGTGCCGGTTATTGCGTAACGCCTGTAAGCGCCGCCGGCTGATTCGGCCCGCAGGCGCCTGCCGACGAAGGCAATGTCGGCCGGGCGCGCAATCGCCCCCTGTGCCTGGCCGAGAAATTGGTCCGAGAGCACGATGACCGGACTCTGCAGCGCTTCGGCCAGGAACACTGCCCACTGGGTCGAAAGCAGGCAGTCGGGGATCGATTGCGGCGCAATGACCAGGTGCGGCGCATCGCCGTGCAGGCCGTACACGGCGATATTGAGGTCTGTCTGCTCGGACTTGGTCGGGATTCCGGTTGAGGGACCGCCGCGCATGACGTCGACGACGACGATGGGCACCTCCGCCGCCGTCGCCAGGCCGATCGACTCGACCATCAGCGAAAGGCCCGGGCCCGAGGTCGCGGTGAGGGACGGCGTGCCGCCATACGAGGCGCCAATGATCATGTTCACCGAGGCGAGCTCGTCTTCGGCCTGAACGAGCGAGCCGCCGACTCGCGCAAGCTTCGGCGCGAGCCATTCGAGGATTTCCGAGGCGGGAGTGATCGGATAGGCGGCCGCGAAACGAACGCCGCCGCGCAGCGCCCCGAGCCCGACCGCCTCGTTGCCAGTGATCAACCAACGCTTGCCGGGACTCGCCAGCGCAGGAGGCAGTGAGCGCGCGAGCGCAAACGCGGCAACCGCCTCGGCGCCGGCGCGCGTTGCGGCCAGATTCGCCGCCATTGCCGCTTCGCCCTTGTGGCCAAAACGATTATCGATCACGCGCTCGAGAATCGCGCTAGGGATGGCGAGCAGCCGCGCCGCGGCGCCGAGGGCAATCATGTTCGCCCGCCACTCGGAGTGCAGTCTGCACAACTCGGCGCAGCGCAAATCCCCCCGACGCGCGCTCGCGGGCACCATTGCGGCGGGCACCTCACCGCCTGCGGGATCGCCGATGACCAGCCCATCGGGATGCAGCGCAATCTCACTGTCGAAGCGAGCGGCATTGCGCCAGTCGATCGCCAGCAGCAGGTCGAAGCCGCCGCTGTGGCACTCGACGGGCTGCGCCGAGACGCGCAGCAGCGCCGCGGCCTCCCCGCCGCGGATCTGCGGTCCCACGGACCGTGTCAGGAGTCCGTTCCAGCCAGCCCGGCAGAGCGCCTCGAGCAGCAGCTGGCCGGTGGTCAGCACCCCCGCCCCGCCGCTGCCGAGCAACGCAACCGACACGCTCACCGGGTCATCGGCCATACGCGCTCCACAAAAAAACCCGAGAAATCACGCCAGTTGACCCCATAGCTGTATTTCAGTACCATAATACTTTAAATCGTAGGGACGTGGCCTGTCAACGCGGGATGGGCTGGCGAAGCGGGGACTCTGGCGCGCTTCACTTCGCGTAACCGTTGCGGCGCCTTGGGAATCGTTCCATGCAAGCATTGCGCTGGATGATGGTGGAGCCGGGCAAGCCGCTTGAGCCGATGGAATTCGAGCCGACGGCTGAAGCGGGCGAAGTGGTCATCCGCGTTGCCGGTTGCGGCGTCTGCCATACCGACCTCGGTTTCTACTACGACGGGGTCCGTACCAATCAACCCCCGCCCCTGTGCCTCGGGCACGAGATCAGCGGCCGCGTCGAGTCCGCCGGCTCCGGAGCCGAGAGCTGGATCGGCCGTGCCGTCATTGTTCCGGCCGTCATCCCCTGCGGGCAGTGCGAATCCTGCCGACGTGGGCACGCCACGATCTGCTCGAAGCAAGAGATGCCTGGCAATGATCTGCAGGGAGGCTTTGCGACCCACGTGGTCGTGCCGGCGCGCGGATTGTGTGCGGTGGATGAGACCCGCCTCAGCGCCGCGGGTCTTGATCTGGCGACGGTGAGCGTCGTCGCCGATGCCGTCACGACGCCCTACCAGGCCGTCATGCAGACCGGTATCGGCGCCGGCGACCTTGCCATCGTCAACGGCGTCGGCGGCGTCGGCGGCTATTGCGCGCAGATCGCCCGCGCATCAGGCGCCTCCGTGGTGGCAATCGACGTCAGCGAGAGCAAGCTCACCGCCCTCGGCGAGGTCGCCGAGCTCACGATCAACGCACGCAATTGCAGCATCAAGGAGATCAAGGCCTCCATCCAAGCCTTTGCGCAGGCGCACGGTCTGCGGCCGCGCTCGGAGTGGACAATCTTCGAGTGCTCGGGCACCAAGGCGGGCCAGGAGAGCGCATTTGGGCTGCTCAACCATGGCGCCACGCTGGCAGTGGTCGGCTTCACGATGGACAAGGTGGAGATCCGTCTCTCGAACCTGATGGCATTCCACGCCCGCGCACTCGGCAATTGGGGCTGCGCACCCGAGCTCTACCCTGCCGCACTCGCCCTCGTGCTCGAAGGACAAGTGCGCGTCGCGCCGTTCACCGAGAAACGTCCGCTCGCGCAGATCAACTCGGTCTTCGCGGCCGTACACCGCCGCGAAATTGACAAGCGCGTCGTGCTGCAGCCCTGATATGCCAAGTCTACCGGCCCGCGCCTCCTACGATTTCCGCGGTCACCGCGCGATCGTCACAGGTGCCGCACGCGGCATCGGCCGTGCCATTGCTGACACACTCGCCGCGGCCGGCGCCACCGTGCATGGCTTCGATGTCGACATTCCCGAGGATTATCCCTACAGCCGCGCCGCCGTGGACATTGCCAACGGGGCACAGGTGCACGCCGCTGTCGCCGCGCTGCCGGCGCCACCGACGCTCCTCGTCAACAATGCAGGCATTACTCGCGATCGCACGCTCGCCAAGATGACCGACGAGGACTGGGACGCGGTCATCAGGGTCAACCTCACCGGCGCCTTCCACATGACTCGCGCAGTTGCGCCGCTAATGGCGGGCACAGGCTTCGGCCGCATCGTGAACATCACCTCGATCAACGGCTTGCGCGGCAAGTTCGGGCAGGGAAACTACGCGGCATCCAAGGCCGGTCTGATCGGACTGACGAAGTCGGCCGCGAAGGAGTTCGGTCGCAAGGGCATCACCGTGAACGCCGTGGCCCCGGGTATGGTCATGACTCTCATGGCCGGCGAACTTGCCCCGGAGATCACCGCCCAGGCGCGCAGCGAGGCCGCGTTGGCGGCCCTGGCCGGCGTGGAGGACATCGCGCATGCCGTCTTGTTCCTTCTCTCGGATGCGGCGCGCGCCATCACGGGCGAGGTGCTGCGGGTCGATGCCGGCCAATACATCTAAGGCCGGCGCACTTCGCGGCCCGCGTCGGCGCCGGGCCGTACACGCCGGTCGCCGGACACTGCGGGCACGGATCGAACAGCGGATGCATTGATCGCGTGACGGGAACCGATGCGATCGGAACGTGGAGAGCAGTCATGATTCCGGACAACAAGTCTCGTGCCGCCTTGATCGACGCTCTGTCCGCCGAGCATCGGGCACTGCTGCCGGAATTGGCCAGACTCGCGCAGGAAGCAACGGCTTCGGCCGAATCCCTCAAAACGGCCTTCGAGCGCATTGCGCCCCTGATCGGCCTGCCCCTGGATGAACACATCGCAAACGAAGACCGCGAGCTCTTCCCCGCCTATGCCGCATGCGGCGGCGACGCCGGAATCCTTGCGTTCTTCACCGCCGAGCACGGTGAGATTCTGGCGTTGCGCAATCGTCTGGTAGCGGCGATCGAGGATAACGACGACATCGAGGCGGCCCGGTTTCTGGCCGAGCAGCTGGCCGATGCGCTCTCATCGCACATGAATCGGGAAGAGGAGATGCTGTTCCCGGCGATGCGAGACCTCCTGTGACGGACGGTGCCGATCGCCTCGCCCGGCACTGACCGGGCATTGCGCACGGATCACGCGGCAAACTCCATGGCGCTGCCGCGCTGAGGCACCCCGCCGCCCGGGAACTATCCGGGCGCGCGAGGGCTCAAGCCGCGTTATTCGCCCCCAAGCGTTGCGAAAGAGTCGCGGCGGTATGCAGAACCGCCGCTGCGATGCGCTGGATGTGAGCCTCGAAGGGCTTGCTGTAGCCGAGCGCCACCAGCGCCAGGACCATCGCGCCCGAGTGGTCGAACACCGGGGCGGCGATACCGCCGATGCCGGGAATGAAATCAATGGTGTGCGCGAAGCCCTGGCGGCGTGTCTGCTCTACGAAGGCCTCGACCACTTCCCGCGTCATCGGCGCAAGACCCTTGCGCCGGTTGCCGGCGAGTTCTTTCTTCAGCGTGACTTGCGTGCTCTCCCTCGGCAGGAAGGCGAGGTACGCCCCTCCGGTGGCCGATCGGGTGAGCGGCATGATCGACCCGACCCGCAGACTCGCGGCCACCGGCGTGTCGGCGCCGAGCCAGCGCACGATGGTCGGGCCCTGGTTGGCCCACACCGCGAGCGCTACAGTCTGACCGATCGTCCGCGACAACTTTGGCAGTGCCGCGGCGCCGATTAGCACCGGATCGAGACGCGCCAGCGCGCTCAAACCAAGCTGTAGAGCGAACGGGCCCAGGTCGTACAGGCTCGTTTCAGTCTGCTGCTCGACCAGCCCCATCCGGCCGAAGCTCACGAGATATCGGTGCGCCTTGGAGGCCGGCATGCCGGCCTCCTGAGCGAGGTCACGCAGCATCTGCGGTCGCCGCGCCTCGGCGAGCGCCGAAAGGAGCCTGCCGCCCACTTCGATCGACTGAATGCCTTGCTGTGGCTTGTGCTTGCGAGTCATCGCGCGAACGTAAGGCTTGACGGGAATCAAGGCAAGTGATTACGATTAAATTAATAGGTTAATTATTTCATAATCATGATGCGACGCGGGAGCAAGCATGATCGGGGCTGAAGGTCACGGGGCCCGAAGAGGGCACGAGGTATTGCAACGGCTGCGCGAGCGGCCTCCGACTATCTGGTATGGGGGCGAGCAGGTGAAGGACGTCACGACGCATCCGGCCCTCAAGGGCGGAGTACACACGCTGGCGAAGCTCTACGATCTGCAGTGGGAGCAGCAGGACATCACCCTGTACGATTCGCCGACGAGCGGCAACAGGGTAGCCCGCTCTTTCATGATGCCGAAGACCCACGCGCAGCTGCAGAGCGTCAGCCGGGCGATGAAGGTCTGGGGAGACTACACCTTCGGGATGATGGGACGGGTGCCGGACTACATCAACCGGGCCATGACCGGTTACGCCGCGGGCGCGCCCTTCCTCGCCGAGGCCGGCGCACGCTATGGCGAGAACGCGGTGCGCTGCTACGAGTACCTGCGCGAGAACGATCTGTGTCTGACGCATACGTTGATTCCGCCGCAGGCCAACCGTGCGGCGAGCATGGCGAACCAAGCGGACCCGTATCTGTCCGCACGCGTCAAGGAAGAGACCGATGCGGGGCTCATCATCCGCGGCTGCCGCATGCTGGCGACACTGCCGATCTCTGACGAAATCATGGTATTCCCCTCCACCGTGCTCAAGAGCGGCGATGAAGACGCTCCGTACGCATTCGGGTTTTGCATCCCGAACGACACGCCCGGCCTGCGTTTCATCAGCCGCGAGAGCGTCGATTACGGCCGATCGCATTTCGATCACCCGCTGGGTTCGCGCTTCGAGGAAATGGATGCCCTGGTGGTGTTCGACGATGTATTCGTTCCCTGGGAACGGGTGCTGCTGTATCGGGACGTCAAGCGCTGCAATGAGGCGTACGCGCGTACCGGCGCCGTGGTTCATATGACGCACCAAGTTGTCGTCAAGAACATCGCCAAGAGCGAGTTTCTGCTGGGGCTGGCCTCACTGATGGTCAACACCATAGGTGCCGAGGTCTTCCAGCACATACACGAGAAGCTGGCGGAAATTTGGGTGAATCTCGAGACCATGCAGGCGTTCCTGCGCGCCGCGGAGGCGGACGCCGCGCTCGACGAGTGGGGTGTCATGCGTCCGGCCTGGAACCCGCTGGATGCGGCCCGCAATCTCTTCCCGCGCCTGTATCCGCGCATGGTGGAGATCATCCAGCAAATCGGTGCCAGCGGCCTGGTGGCCATGCCCACCGAGGCGGATCTGAAAGGTCCGCTGGTCGGAGATATCCGCAAGTACTACCAGGCGGCGCGGGCCGAGGCCTTCGACCGCATTCCCATGTTCCGACTGGGCTGGGATACGGCGCTCTCGGCCTTCGCCTCCCGCCAGGTGCTCTACGAGCGGTTCTTTTTCGGCGACCCGGTGCGTATGGCCGGTGCCCTGGTCACCGGCCACGGCGCGCAGATCAAGGAATACGCTGACAAGGTCATGGCCTTCGTGAAGCAGAACCGGGACGAGGCCTTCGCGGCGGCCGAGGCGGGTTGAGACGCTCATGGACAACCTCCCGCCCGATGCCCGCCGCTTCCGCGACGCCATGGGGCTGCTCGCGACCGGCATCGCGGTGGTCGTCGGCCGGTCAGGCGAGGAGGTGATGGCCATGACCGTCAATGCGGTCAACTCGCTCTCGCTCGAGCCCATGTTGGTGCTGTTCTGCCCAGGCAAGCGAACCAAATTCGCGCAGCGGCCGGAGGCGATGCCGGACTTCACCATCAACTTCCTGCGTTACGATCAGCAGGCACTTTCGACCTACTTCGCCGGCGGCTGGCGGGAACCCTCGGCGCCGCCGTTCCGCTTCGTGCCATGGCGGGCCGCGCCCCGGCTCGAAGGGTCGCTGGCCTCGCTTGACTGCCGGCGCGAGCAGGTGGTTGAGGCGGGCGATCACTGGATGGTGGTCGGCCAAGTGCTCGATCTGCGCACGGGTGTCGCACCTCACAGGCCGCTCCTGTTCTTCCAGGGACGCTACCACGGCGTTGACTTCTCGCCGGGCGTGCCGGCGCCGGACTTGAGCGCTGAGGATGAGCCGGCCCAGGTGTTCTATGCGTTCTGAACGGCTCGCGAGGACGAGGCCGCGCATCGGCCCGGCTCTTGCGGCTTGACAAAGGCCTGGCCCTATATAATTATGATGTTAAGTATATAACCCGCGAAGGAGCGGACATGCCGCACATCGTGATCGAGTACTCCGCGAACCTGCGCGGACGGCTGGATCTGCCGCAGTTTCTGAAGGCGGTACATGAAGCAGCCGTCTCGACGGGCGTCTTCCCCGTCGGCGGCATCCGCACCCGGGCTTATGCGGCCGAGCATTACGTGATTGCCGACGATCATCCAGACAACACCTTCGTGCACATCGGCCTGAGGATCGGCCCCGGACGGGATCTGGATACCCGCAAACGCGCCTGCCAGACCATCTTCGCGGCAGCACGGAATTACCTCGCGACGCTCTTCGAGACGCTGCCGCTTGGCATTTCGCTCGACATGCAGGACATCGATCCGCTGCTGCGATGCCGGCAGAACAATCTGCACGAATACGTGGAAAGGCGCCGCAGCCACGGGAGTGCCCCATGAGCGCGCTCGAGTCGAACCTCTCCAAGGTTGCGGCGCTCCTGGAGCGTTTCCGGGCCGGCCCGCTCGGACACTTCATCGCCGGTCGGCACGCGCGCGGCGCAAGTTGCGATCTTATCGACAATTTCTCCCCCGTCGACGGCAAGATAATCAACCAAGTCGTCTCCGCAGACCCGCAGGACATACACGCGGCGGCCACTGCCGCCGAAGACGCGCTGCCCGCGTGGCGCGCCAAGACCGGCGAGCAGCGGCGAGCCATCCTGCACAAGGTCGCTGATGCCATCGAGGCGCGCCGCGAGGAATTCGCATTAATCGAGTGCATGGACACGGGACAGCCTCTGCGCTTCATGAGCTCGGCGGCAGTGCGCGGCGCGGAGAATTTTCGCTTCTTTGCGGACCGCGCTCCCAGCGCCTCGGACGGCCAAGCGTTACCTGCGGCCGAGCACATGAACTACACCGTCCGCCAGGCAATCGGCCCGGTGGCGGTAATCACGCCCTGGAATACCCCGTTCATGCTCTCGACCTGGAAGATCGCGCCGGCGCTCGCGGCCGGGTGCACCGTGGTGCACAAGCCGGCGGAATGGAGCCCTCTTACTGCCATGATGCTGGCCGAGGTCATGACGGAAGCCGGTGTACCACCCGGGGTGGTCAATCTCGTCAACGGTGTCGGCGAGCGCGCCGGAAGGCTGCTCACCGAGCACCCCGCCATCCGTGCCACCGCGTTCATCGGCGAATCCAGAACGGGGAGCCTGATCATGAGCCAGGGCGCCCCGACGCTGAAGCGCTTGCACCTCGAGCTCGGCGGCAAGAACCCCGTCATTGTGTTCGAGGATGCGGACCTCGAGCGCGCCGTCGATGCCGTGGTGTTCATGATCTATAGCCTGAACGGCGAGCGCTGCACGTCTTCGAGCCGCCTGCTGGTGCAACGCTCCATCTATGACCACTTCATCGAGCGCGTCGCCGCACGCGTGGCGAGACTGAAGATCGGCCATCCGCTCGATCCTGCGACCGAAATCGGGCCGCTCATCCACGCCCGTCATCTAGACAAGGTCCTGAGCTACTTCCGCATCGCGCGCGAGGACGGCGCACAAATCAGGATCGGAGGTCACCGCATCGAAGCGCTGCAGCCTGGTTTGTATGTGGAGCCAACGCTCTTGACCCACGCGAGCAATACCATGCGGGTAGCGCGCGAGGAGATCTTCGGGCCGGTGCTCACCGCCATTGCATTCGATGAGGAGGCGGAGGCCCTCAAGGTGGCAAACGACACGCCTTACGGTCTGACCGCTTATGTCTGGACGTCCGATACCGGACGGGCGCTGCGCATGGCGCACGGCGTCGAGGCTGGCATGGTCTGGGTCAACTCGGAGAACAACCGCCACCTACCCTCGCCTTTCGGTGGCATGAAAGCCAGCGGCATCGGCCGCGACGGCGGCGATTACAGTTTCGACTTCTATATGGAAACGAAGAATATTTGCCTCGCTTTCGGCACGCATCGCGTACCGCGGATCGGAGTGTGACCCCACGCAGGAGACTCACGGTGACCGCCCGCCTCGCTAGACTGAAAGGCTCCATCCCCCCGCTGGTAACGCCGTTGCGCGAAGGCGAGGTCGACTACGAGACTTATGCGCGCCTGGTCGAATTCCAGATCCAGAATGGCTCGCATGGCGTGTTGGTGAACGGCACGACCGCCGAACCATCCACCCTCTCGGTCGAGGAGCGCAACCGGCTGGTCGAAGTCGCGGTCCAGGTGACGGACGGGCGGATCCCCGTGGTCGCGGCCACGGGCTCGCAGTCCCTGAGGGAGACGCGCGAGCTCAGCGAATACGCCGCACGAGTCGGTGCCGATGCGCTCCTCATCGTCACACCCTACTACATTCGGCCGCCGCAGCGGGGTCTCATCGCCTACTACCTCGAGCTGGCTTCGCTCACCGACCTGCCGTGGATGGTCTATCACATCCCCGGGCGCACCGCGGTCAGCGTGACCATCGACACGCTGAAAGCGCTGCGCGATAGCTCCTCGACCTTCGTCGGCATGAAACACGCGGTGAACGATCTGGCGCTGGTATCGGAATGTCATGCGGTGTTCGGCTCGGAGTTCAAGATCTTCGTCGGGTTGGAGGAGCTCAGCTTCCCGATGATGGCGGTGGGGGCCTGCGGCCTCATGAACGCCGTTGGCAACCTCCGGCCCCGGAGTCTCGTCGATCTCTGCGAGGCCGTGTGGCGAGGTGACTTGGCTCGCGCACAGGCGCTGCATCACGCGCTGTTCGAGATCAACCGGGCGGTGTTCTTCGACACCAACCCCGTGCCAATGAAGTACATGATGCGGCGCCTGGGACTGCTGCCGCGCAACGAGCACCGCCTGCCCATGATGAGCGCCACAGCGGAGCTCGAGCGGCGGCTGGATGAGGTGCTCGAGCGCGCGGGCCTGCTCGTGGAGCCGCCCGCGTGAAGCTGATCAACTTTCAGATCGGGGAGCGCAAGTCCTGCGGAGTGCTCGATTGCGGCGGTGTCCTCGACTTGGGCGCGCGTCTCGGTGATCGGGCCGCCGATGTGCTCTCGCTGCTGCGAGCCGGCCTCATCGGCCAGGCCCGCGAATGGGCGCAATCCGCCTGCCGCGATTACAGCACGGCGGAGTTGCGGCTGATCAACCCCGCGGGCCGCTGCACACGCTACTTCTGCATCGGGGTCAATTACCCCGATCGCAACGAGGAGTACCAGGACGGATCGGAGCGGCCAAAGTACCCGAGCCTGTTCATGCGCTCGCACACCTCGTTCTCGGCCCCAGGGGAGCCCATTGTGCGCCCGAGGGAATCCGAGCAGCTGGACTACGAGGGTGAGATCGCACTGCTGATCGGCCGCGGCGGCCGGCGCATTGCGCAATCGGATGCCCTGGATCACGTGTTCGGCTACGCCTGCGCCAACGAGGGAACGGTGCGCGACTGGCTGCGACACTCCAAGTTCAATGTCACGCAAGGCAAGAACTTCGATCGATCCGGCTCGCTCGGGCCACACATCGTGACCGCCGACGAGGTTGGGTCGGATCCGCTTCGGGTGACCACCCGGGTGAATGGGGAGATCCGCCAGGACGACACCAGCGACCGGATGATTTTCCAGTTTCCCTACCTCATCAGCTATCTGTCGCGGTTCTGTACGCTGGAGTGTGGGGACGTGATCCTCACCGGGACGCCAAGCGGCGCAGGGGCACGGCTTCATCCGCCACGCTGGCTGGTGCCGGGGGATCGCGTCGAGATCGAGGTTTCACGCGTGGGGCTGCTCTCGAACGAGGTGATCGATGAGCTCTAAACGGCCGACGCTCGCACAACGCTCACTCCCCATGCGTCCCTTCTCCGAGTCCGTCCCCATGGCGCTGCTGCGCACTCGCGAAGCGGTCATGCGGCTGTTCCGCCCCGGACTGCGCAGCCGCGGCGTGACCGAGCAGCAATGGCGGCTCCTGCGGGCACTTGCCCACCAAGGTCCCATGGAGGTGACCGAACTCGCCGAGGCGACCTTTCTCCTCGCCCCGAGCCTCTCGCGAATCCTGCCGGACCTCGAGATGCGCCGACTCATCAGCCGCCGCCATGTGCAAGCGGATCTGCGCCGCTCGTTGGTAAGCCTCGAGGCGGAGGGCCTGCGGCTGATCGGCGAGCATGCCCCCTACTCCGAACAGATGTATGCGCGCATCGCCAAGCGCTTCGGGACGGGGAGACTCGAGCAGCTGCTGCAGCTGCTGCATGAGTTGGAGACCTCGCTCGATGAGCTCGCCGGCGAACTTGGCCGGAGTCCGGCCGGGACACGCCAGCGCAAAGGCTCGCCATGAGCCTGTACTACACCCAGAAGCTGCTGTATCAGCTCAACCGCGACCCGGCCGTCCGCCGGCGGTTCGATGAGGACTTCGAAAGCCTGCTGGCGGAGCATGAGTTGACCGAGGAGGAGCGCGATGCGCTGCGTAAGCCCGACATCGGCCTGCTTTATGTCATGGGCGTCAACGGCCAGATCCTCATGCATTACGCGGCGCTGCGCGGCTACGAGTGGAACGCGTATCTCGAAGCGATGCGCGAAGGCGAGCGTCGGTACGGACCGGTGAGAACGGGTCTGTACACCCGGGCGGATTCGCGCTGAGCGTACGATATGATTCGCGGAGGGAATTTATCATGGCATTGGTCTTTGCGGGCGTCTGCTCTCATGCGCCGGGTATCACCGGCCGCGCTGACCGCGCCGACCCCACGGCCCGAGACCGCTTTTACGCGGCGATGGGGCGCATGCGCAAAGCCATCGAAGCCTCGCGTCCCGACGCACTGGTGGTAATTGCCGCGGAGCACTTCGCCAACTTTTTCATGAACAATATGCCCGCGATATGCGTCGGCATGGGCGAGCATTACGAGGGGCCAATCGAGGACGAGAAGTGGCTCGGCATTGGGCACCATCGCATCCCGGGCAACAAGCCGCTCTCGCGTGAGCTGATCCAGGAGGTCATGAACGACATCGACCTCGCCTACGCCGAGGAGTGGAAGTTCGACCATGGCATCATGGTGCCGCTGCACTTCCTCACTCCGCGTTACGATCTGCCCGTGATCCCGGTCAACATCAACTGCCAAGGCCCGCCGCTCATCCCATTGAAGCGCGCCTACGAATTCGGGCGTTCGCTACGGCGGGCATGCGATGCGCGGCCGGAGCGGATCGCCGTGATCGGGACCGGCGGGATTTCCCACTGGCCGGCGACACCGGACTCCGGGCGCATCAACGAGCCGTGGGATCGGGCGTTTCTCGATAAACTCCTGCACCACCAGCGGGATGCGCTGCTTGCCTATCGCGACCAGGACGTTTGGCGCGAGGGCGGCCAGGGGGGATTTGAGATCCGTACCTTCATCGCGATCGCGGGAGCGACGGAAGGTTGCACCGGCGAGCTTTGGTGCTACGTGCCCATCCCAGCTTTCGCCGTCGGCTGCACCGTGGCGGTGATGCGCCTGCACTGAGCCGACGCGAAGCCCCGATAGCGTTCCCATCCCGAGCGCCGAACAGCATCGGGGTGTCGTGCATGCCGCCCTCGCCGCTGCATGCCTGGGCGTGTTCGCGCAACATCCGCAGGAAGGTCGCTCACTCGCCGGCTTCCCGCAGCCGCAGCCCGCGCAGGTCGATCTGCCGGTTCAATTTCCGGCTGATCGAGTTCAACGCCTGCTCCACCAGTCTGTTTGCCGAGTTCTGGTGGGACGGGGAGCCGCTCGCGCGCGCGCGACTTTGCTGTCGCTGCGTGCGATCTCCCGGGCGATGGCCTCGCCGCCGAGCCGCTGCTCCTCCAAACCTCTGAGTGCGCTCCACCCAGCCACCGAGACCACGCTGATGCGTCCTGTCGGATTCATGTATCGCATCGGCACGACGGTGCCGTATTCCAGGTCGAGCGCGGGAACCTCATGCGCGCGGGTCTCGGTCGGCATCGCGCCTCGGTCCGCATCTCGATGCCCGTGAATGAAGGTTACGCCGGGCAATCGGTCTGGCGCCGCTCTCACGCGCTTTTCGGGACCCGAGCGAGCGCGCGCTTGCCGGGCGGCCGGAGGATTTCGCGGTAGTAGCACATGAAGCCGCTGCGGCACAGATCAGGTCTCTTGCGCAGTCCCTCGGCGAAGGCAGCCACCTGCCGCTCGCCTCCGCCCCGGTCAAGGACTGCCCGGACCATCTCGACGCTCTTCAGCCGCCGCTCGAGCGGGCTCTCGCGTCCCGCGACCTTGACTGCACAGATGCCCGCGGCTGCGAGCCGCGGGATCGCGCACAACCCGCAAGGCCCGTACGGCAGCCCCTCGGGCGTAACGGTAAAGCCGCAGGAGAACGTGTGCCAAAGCCATTTGTCCCACGCCTCATCGTTGGCTCGAAGCCTTTCAGCCTCCGTCCCAGAGAGCGCCCTGCCGTCGCCGCGACGGTATTCGTACTGAAACCGGTCGAGACAGATCGGGCCCCCAAGCGGCCCCGGTAGGTGCAACGTATGGCACGAGCCTTCCTCGAACACGCAGCCGTCGTTGAGGACGAAGGATTCGACCTCCAGCGCCGGCAGCTCCGCACACATTTTTCGCATCTCCGCCAGAGTGACGTGGCGCGGCAGGATTAGCCGCGAGATGCCGAGATCGACGGCCAGTGCGGCAGTTTCGACGTTGTGGCACGAGGCCACCGAGCTCAGGTGTATGCGCAGCGGCAAGCAACGCTCGGCAAGCGTCGCGAGCAGACCGAAATCGCCGATGATCAGCGCGTCGGCACCCGCCTCTGCAATCCCCTCGAGCGTGCCGAGCAGATCGTTCCACCGGTCCCGCGGGTAGCTTTGCGCATTACAGGCGACCGCGACGGACTTGCCGAGCGCGTGAGCGTTCGCGACGGTCAGCGCGAGTTCCGCGAAAGTGTGCAGGTTACCGCTCATTCTGCGATTGAGCGTCGAGCGCCCGAAACGCATCTGCCATTGGGGCGGCACCAGGCCGCAATAGAATTCATCCGCCCCGGCGCCGGCGAGGACCGGCACGTCCTCAGGCGCGCAAATCGGCGCTACGAGCTTCATGCCAGTCTCCCGATACGACCAGGCGATCGACCGATCCCGCGGTGATGGCGCCGCAGAGAGCCGCCGCCATTTCTGCGGTATGACGATAGAACAGAGTGTTGCCGCGCTGGAAAATCCCGGTCTGCGCGCTGCTGCGCCCGCCTGTTGCAGCCACGACGGTGCCGTATGTCAGGCATTCCCGGGCGCAGACGTGGCCGCTCTCGAATTTGCGCGCCATAGGTCGGCGCAGATTGCCGATGCGGCAGATGCGGCCCGTCGTCGCGAATCCAAAAGGTACGTGCACAGACAATTTCCCCCGTGACACGCGCATATCATTGCTCGAAGCAAACGGCGGCACATCCATCTCGACGCGACCGACGCCGAGACGTGCCACCAGCTTCTCGAACCCCGCCGTCATGAATCCGTGCCCGCCCAGCTCAAGGTAGGCAGCCGACGGCGCGCGCGGCTCCTTCAGCATCCTGCACAGGAGCCGGCCGGCAGTCGATTTCAGGTGAGGGAAACGTCGGTTGAGACGTCGCACCAGACCCCAGTCATTCAACGCGACTTCGGTGCCTTCCGGCAGCAATGCCAACAGCGCATCCGCTCGCTCGATGCCATCGTCGGTGAGGACCGGAAGCGCGAGTCCGAACGCGAATCCGCCCGAGGTCACCGTCTCGAGCGCCTCACTCAGCGCCTCGACCGAAGGCAGCAGCCGCTGACAGAACTCGTTGCCGAAATGGACGCGTGAGAGGCGCCCAAGGGGCATTGAAACCATTTCCGGCGCGTCCAGCCCGAGGAACTTCAGCCAATCAGTCCCCGCGGCCTCCGATGGACGGCTGACGAAGCGCATCAGCGATTCAAGCGCGGTGAAGGACACCGCGACCTCGGCCGATCTCAGCGGCACCGATGTGGCAGGCCGTATCATCGAGCGGGTGACGAATCGACCGGTTCCGGGCCTTCGAGTCGTGCGCAGCGGGGCGGCGGTGGTCGATGGTGGCGTTCGCGTCCGTGAAACGAAGCGAGGCGGATCAGCGTCTCACGGGTCGTTGCGGCCGCAAGACCCGCAGCGACCCGACTCACGATGAACCGTGAAAGATACGCTGCGCCGATGCTCGCACCGCGAGACACTCTCGCCGGGCTCGATTCATAGCGCGGGCAGGCGCCAAAATCTACCGAGGGCGTGCCCAAGCGCGAAATCTCCTCTCCGCTGCAACGCGCATCACCCGTCGCCCGGATCACCCCGGGGTAGAACGCCGGGTAGGTTGCCCTCCCACGAGCCGGCGTAGCGGCGACGATCAATACGCCTGAGGCCACGGCCCGCTCGACAGCGCTTCGCAGTACACTGCGATCCTGAAGCAGACCCACGCTGAAGTGCAGCAGCTGTGTTCGTTCGGCCAGCGCCCAATCGATCGCGGCGGCAAGCACGGCCGCCGTACAGCGGCCACGCTCGTTGAGCACCTGCGCGAGAAGAAGCTGCGGTGGTCGCGCGGCGGCAGCGATGATCCCTGCCACCACGGTCCCATGGCCGACAAGGTCAGCGATCGGCTCCGTCTCGATGACCCGATCAATCTCGTGCGCGAACCGCCGGATCCCACTTACCGCCGGTGACGGCAGCGGTGCAATCCCGCTGTCGAGAACCGCCACCCGCCACACTGGATCAGGCATACGCGCGCGCCCCCCCGCACTCGTGCACCGTTCCGTCCCGCAGCTCCAGTATCCGGTCGGCCCGCGGCACGGAATTCGGCGTGTGCGTGATCACGATACGAGTTCGCTGCTCGAAATGTCGGTCGATCAGCTCGTGCATGAAGCCAACCGAGGCCGCATCGAGATTGCTGGTGGCCTCATCGAGAACCAGCGCAAACGGCGAGCCCAGGAGTGCCCGGGCAACAGCGATGCGCTGCCGCTGCCCCGTGGACAGGCCCATGCCGCGCAGACCGAGCTCGGTGGCGTACCCATCCGGCAGCGCGAACACGAAGGACTCCACCCCCGTGCGCCCGGCCACTTCCTTCACCTGATCCGCCGGCGCATCGAAATTTCCATAGCGCAGATTGTCCAGGATGCTGCCGCGAAATAGCACCGGCTCGGTTTCCAGAACCGGGATGCGGCGCCGGACCGAATGCAGCTCATAGTCCGACAAATCGACGCCGTCGAGCAGAACGGCGCCCGCGGTCGGTTCGGCGAAC
>JAKCEJ010000288.1 GCA_021838065.1 Pseudomonadota bacterium | reverse complement strand
CGGGGGAGTACACCGTGGTGCTCGATTACCACGGCGAGCGGCTGCGCGCGCCCTTGGTGGTCAAGCTCGATCCGCGATTGCACCCGAGCGCCGCTGACCTGCAGGCGCGCCTCGCGCTGCAGATGCGCATTCATGCGGCGCTCAACACGCTCGATGCGACCATCAACCGCGCGATTGCGCTGCGTCAGCGGGTTAAGGCCGCCATCGGCAAGGTGCCCGCCAACATGCAGGCCCTGAAACAGGCTCGCGCCGCACTCGATGCCGCCATCGCCAACGTGGTGCAGCTGAAGACCCGCTCGAGCGAGGGCACGCTGCTGTTCGAGACCAAGGTGCGCAGCCACCTCGCGTACCTCGCCGCCGAGATCGATCAGGCCTATGTGCGCCCGACGCCCGCCGAGTACGCGGTGTTCGCGTATCTCAACGGCAAGGCCCGCACCGGTGAGCAGCAACTGAACTCGGCGATCGCCGCGGGCACGCGGGCCCTCTGAGCGATGCGCGCAAGCCGCCGGGCGCGCGCGGCGCCCGGCGGCCGTCCCGCTCATGACCCCAACGCCACCGCCAGTGGCGCACATCCGCGCGTGCTCTCGCGATCAGCGCCGGCATCCGGCCGGCCAAGATCGAACGCCTCACGCTGCACGGGCACGGCGCGGCGTTTCGCTCCACACAGACGCTGTTGCACGCCTGCTGCGTGTTGCGGGCCGGCACCGCGGCGGCCGCCTGGAATCGATGTCACGCCACACTCTTCAGCCGCACTCCGCCGCGCGTCACCTCGTGTCCGCGACCCACAGTCCCGTTCGCGGGCTGAGACGGGGCGCGGCGAGACTTGCCAGAGCCGTGCCCGAACCGTGAACATACCCCTCTGGCTGGCAGCGGCGAAGTCTGCCGGGGACCCTGGCGTACGGAGGCAGACTCGGGCATGTGGAAATCGATCGTGGCGATCGGACTGGGGGCGGCACTCGGGGCGCTGCTGCGCTGGTGGCTCGGCAACCGCCTGAACAGCCTGTTTCCCTCGCTGCCGCCCGGCACGCTCGCCGCCAACATCATCGGCGCCTACGTCATTGGCTGCGCAATCGCGCTCGCCGCGCGCTATCCGGCCCTGCCGGCCGAATGGCGGCTCGCGATCATCACCGGGTTCTGCGGCGGACTCACCACGTTCTCGACGTTCTCCGCCGAGGTGGTCTCGGGGCTGCAGGACGGGCGCACCGGCTGGGCACTCACCGAAATCGCCGTGCACGTCACCGCCTCGCTCGCCATGACCTTCGCCGGGCTCGCCACCGTGGCCTGGCTCACCGGTTAGGGGCCGAGCCCGGGCGGCGCCGCGGCGCGCGGGCCGATCAGCCGTCCTGATAAACGAGCAGCATCGAGGCGTTCTTCGCCAGAATGCGCCCGTTGGAGATCATCAGTGAAGCGGACAGCACGTCGCGATAGTGACGACCCACGCTGTACGCGGTGTCGTTCTTGTAGCCGAGTATGCCGGTGACCTGCAGCGCCTGATGCACGATGCGCGGAGCGGCCTCGGATGCGGCGATCTTCAGGTGGTTGAGCTTCAGCGCCCAGCCGATCGAGCCGAGGTCGGCGCGGCCGGCGCCCCCGGGCGCCTCGAGCGCATCGAGCTCCCCGGCGAGGCTCATCCAGTGATGGCGCAGCGCCTGGGACTGTGCGGCGGCCTCGGCGAGCCCGACCGCATTGCCCGGCAGGTGTCCGGGTCTGCGCTTGGCGAGCTCGCGCACCAACCGTCCGGCCCGGGCGAGCGCATCGGCCGCAATCCCCCACCACAAGCCCGCCCACAGCACGTGCGAGTACGGCACCATGCTCTGCGCGGCGATATCGGCGAACGGACAGGGCAGGATCTGCGCCTCGGCGCCGGCGGACTCGAGCAGAAAGCCCGGACTGCAGGTGCCGCGCATGCCGAGCGCATCCCAACCCCCGGTGGCCTGCAGCCGGTACTCCCCACGACGCACCAGCACGAGCACCTGATCGGTCTCGGGCGCCTGCGCCGTGCGCCGCGCGGTCACGAGGATGGCATCGGCCTCGGCGCAGTAGGAGCCGGTGGTCGCATCCTTGTTCAGCGTGAAGCGGCCCGCCTCGCGCTCGACCGCACACAGGCTCGCGCGCATCTCCCCGAACGTGCCGTTCTCGGAGGTCATCGAGCCGATCAGCCACTGCTGCACGACCAGCTCGGCCAGATAGTCGCGAAAAAAGGGTTGCTCGCCGCCGTGGCGCACCAGCGAGGCGACCTGCACGTAGTGCATGGCCAGCACCATGGCGCTCGAGCCGCACGCACGAGCGAGCGTGGCGCACAGCTCGGCCAGCTCGCGCACCCCGAAACCGTCCCCGCCGAGCTCGCGCGGCACCGGCGCGCTCAACAGGCGGGCTGCGCGCAGCGCCGCCAGAGTCTCGGCCGGAAAGCGGCTGCGTACATCGACATCCGCGGCATGCGGCGCGGCGATCTCACGGCCGATGCGCTGCAGCTCGGCGAGCCGACTTTGAAAGGAAGGGGAGGCACTCGTCATGGGCTGCACTCGCTCACTCCGGATGCAGCGGCGCGAGCAGCGTCGGTGCCCCGGGATCGGTCTCGCAGATGATGGCGCGCAGCGCGCGCTTGAGCACGTGGGTCTCGGCCGACCCGAGGCTGCGCTCGGCCTGCTCCTCGGCGGCCTTGGCCGCAGCCACGAGTGCGATGACCGCCGTGCGCCCCCGCTCGGTGAGGGTGACGCGCGCGTGCGGATCGTAACCGCCGTGCAGATTGGCATAGCCGGCGGCGGTCAGGCTCGCCAACAGCTCGTAGGTTGCGCGCTTGCCGGTGACCCACAGCACTCCGTCGAGCTCGGCCACGGCGCGATCGTCCGACACCGCGAGCACGCTGAGCACGAACCACTGCTCCTCGTTCAGACCGTGGCGCTCGAGATCCGCCCGCAGCAGGTGCAGCAGCTGGAAGTGCGCGCGCGCGAGCAGGTAGATGAGAAAGTCCTGACTGAAGCTGCTGCCGGGCTCGGCCGCCTCCTCCGGTGGGGCGGGCTTGCGCACCGCGAGCGCATAGCCGCCGCCGTGATACACCAGCGGCGCGCGCTCGCTGTGCTCGAACTGCTCGACCGTACCGACGAAGATCATGTGATCTCCGCCCTCGTAGCGAAAGGTGGTGCGGCACTGGAAGCGCGCCGAGCAGCCCGTGAGCAGTGGCAGCTCCTCACTGCCGCGCTCGAGGGCGAGGCCTGAGAACTTCTCCGCCCCGCGCGTGGAGAAGCGCAGCGAGAGCTCCTCCTGGTCGGCGGCGAGGATGTGCACCGCGAAGTGCGTCGCCGCCATGAATGCCGGCAGGCTCGCCGAGGTCTTCGCCAGGCTCCACAGCACCATCGGCGGGTTGAGCGAGACGGAGTTGAAGCTGTTGGCGGTCAGCCCGACGTCCCGGCCGAGCTCATCGCGCGTCGTCACGATCGTCACGCCGGTCGCAAAGGCGCTGAGCGCGCTGCGATAGCTGCGGGCCTCGGCCGCGCGGTCCGCGCTCATCCGGGACCCTGGCGGCGCTTCTCGAAGAAGGCGCGCGCCGCGGCCGCGAACTCCTCCCCCGCGAGGCAGGCGGTGAACTCGGCCACTTCCGCGTCCATGCGCGCTCGGATCTGCCCACTCGGATCGAGCCGCAGCAGCTGCTTGGTGCGCCGCACCGCCTCGGGCGGCCGCTCGGCGAGCGCGCCGGCCACCGTGCGCGCCTCCTCCATCAGCCCTTCATCGTCGACCACGCGATTGACCAGCCCCCAGGCCTGCGCCGTCGGGGCATCGAGCGACTCCCCGAGCAGCAGAAGCTCGGCGGCGCGCTGCGGTCCGACGCGCCGC
>JAKCEJ010000025.1 GCA_021838065.1 Pseudomonadota bacterium | reverse complement strand
GAGCACCTGCCGGCGCGTGCTGCTCGTGGATGCGCCCGGTGCGGCGCAGTCTCACTTCTGGATCGGCACGGGCGGCGTCGACCGCAAGTACCCCCGCCGCGCCGCGCTCGATCTGGTCAACACGCTGTTCGGCGGCCGGTTCACCTCGCTCCTCAACGCCGAGCTGCGCATCAAATCGGGCCTCTCCTACGGGGCGCGCTCGGGTTTCGTGCGCGGCAGCGTTGCCGGGGAATTCTCCATCCGCTCCTTCGTCGAGACTGCCAGCACCGCCCGGGCGATCCGGCTCGCGCTGCAGGCTCTCGAGCGCCTGCACAGTGAGGGCGTGAGCGTCGAGATGCTGGCCTCGGCGCGCGCCTACACCCTCGGCCAATATGCGCTCGGACTGGAGACGGCCGCCGATTGGGCTGCGGCGCTCGCCGACATCGAGTTCTTCGGGCTCGGCACGGGTTATATCGACGACTATCCGGCGGCGCTCGCCGAGGTCGACCCGCACGCTGCGCGTGCAGTCATCGCCGAGGCATTTCCGATGCCGGATCAGATGACCCTGGTGGTAATCGGTGACGCCGCGCGTATCGGCGGCCAGCTTGCCGAGTTCGGGCCGATCGTGCCGATGCGGCTCACCGACCCGGACTTCGTTCCGGGGGCGGCGGGAGACGAAGCGCCGCCGTGAGGGGGGGATGGGTGCTTCGTCTCCCGGGCCCGCGTGCTTCCTCGCTTTGCGACTCCCTGTTGTCTGTCTCCCAGCCGGTGTGGATTCCGGGAGACGGATCGCGCTCGTGAGGGGGTACGAGCCATCGTTCCGTCTCCCGGACCCGTTCGAATGGGCCGAAGTGAAGTGGATTCCGGGAGACGGATCGCGCTCGTGAGGGGGTACGAGCTCGCCCCGTCTCCCGGATCCGTCAACTGCCGTGTGCCTGCGCCCGCAGCGGATGTGATTTCAAGGCGGCGATGTTCCGCCGGACGAATTCGGCCTGGGGCGCGAGCGCTTGCGCCCTCGCCAGATCCGCACGCGCGCCGTGCCGATCGCCGCGCAGCCAGCCCAGCACCGCACGGTCGGCGTATGCCGCGGCCAGGGCGCGGTTGGCGCTGATCCTTGATGAGCCGCTCCGGGGCCCGGCATCGAGGCGCGCGCGGTCGGCGGCAAGGACCGCGGCGTCGCACGCGGATTGCGCGGCGCGCAAATGTTGTGTCATCTCGAAGGCTACGCAGCTGTTGGCACTGAACGCCTTGGGATCGGGGCCGGCGCCCCCGCGGGCTCGTAGTCGCCGCAGTGCGGCGGGGTAGCGGCCGGCGAGCAGATCCCTGCCGCCGGGCCCGGCGCCGTACGCGGTGAGCACGAAGGGGTGAGGTTGGGTGCCCGCGAGTGCGGCCGCCGAGCCCGCCAGAGCAAATCCGGCATACAGCGCCAGAGGTAACGCGCGATGCGTGCGACTGTGCGGCCTCATGTCAGCTCTCCTGTCCGGTGATGCGGTTCAAGCGCTTCGTCAGCGTGAGGCCAGGATAGAGCGCGGCCGTTGGGGCCACAAACGAAAAGAATTGTCTCATGCATGAGCGCATCTCAATCAACACGGAGATGTTGGGTCCGCGGAGCCGAACTGCTCGCGCATCCAGTCGGCGAGCGCGCGCACGTCGGGCCTGTCGCCGTCTTTGGCGCGATTGACGAGATAGTAAGTGTCGGGTGTGCGCAGCTCGACGGCGAATATCCGTGCCAGCGCGCCGGTGCGAAAGCCTTCCGCGCAGTGCGCCGTGGGCACGAGAGCCACGCCGATGCCGTGTTCAGCGGCGCGTACCACCGCATGCATCGTGTCGAGCTCGAGCACGCGGGACGGCTCCGGCGCCTCGATCCCGACCTCGCGCGCCCACTCGCTCCACGCCTCGGCCGAGCTCTTGTGTACGATCAGCGTCAACTCCTTGAACACCGCGCTGCCCAGCCGTGCGACCGTGCACAGATGCTGCGGTGCGCAGACCGCGCTCAGCGACAATGCAAAGAGTGGCGTGCACTCCAGGCCCTGCGGCTCGGAATCGACCAGCAGAACGGACACATCCGCGCTCGGCGGATGGGCGGCCGGACGTGGATCGCGCGAATCGATCTGCAGATCGATCCCGGGGTGGTGCGCGCAGAATGCACCGAGCCGTGGAATGAACAGCTCGCTGGCGAAGAACGGCGGCAGCACCATCCGCACGCTGCGCCGGCCGCCGCCGCGCGCGAACTCAGCGACGCTGCGGTCGAGCGCCTCAAGCAGCGGCTCGACTTGCGTGAGCAGCGCAGCGCCGGCGCGCGTCAGCTCGAGCGAGCGCGGCCGGCGCTCGAAGAGGCGCGCACCCAGGGAGTCTTCGAGCTCCTTCATCTGATGACTGACCGCCGACGGTGTCAGGCACAGCTCGTCGGCGGCGAACTTGAAGCTGCGGTGGCGCGCGGCGACGCAGAAGACCCGCAGGCTTCGGGTCGGCGGGGGACGGGAGAGGCGGATCATTGCGGGAGCCGGGGCATTGTGTGGCCAGGCCGATGCAACGCCCATGCCACCCCACCGAGCCGCTGCGAGGCCCGTTGGGTCGAAGGTACGCGCGCTGCGTGCCCCGATTTGGACCCGTGCGAGCGCTCACCGCACCAATTCGAGGCGCGCGGCGCGGGCGCGCCGGCGTGCGCGGCTTATTGACCGAAGCGGTCCGGCCTGCTGGCCAGATAGACCTGCTCCTCGGGCGTGCTCGCGCGCCCGAGCGTCGCATTGCGGTGCGGGAAGCGCCCGAACCGGCGCACGATCGAGTGATGACGCTCGGCGAAGGCCCCTACGCCGGCGAAGAACGGCCGCAGCTCGACCGGCGCCTCCTCGAGCAGCCGACGGTAGGCGGCGACGGACTCCTCCTGCACGTCGAGCCGTTCGGCATGCTGCAGCGGCATGCACAGGAACAGCCGCTCGAGCGGCGAGAGCGCCGCATCGGCCCCGGCCTGAATCCCCGAGAGCGCGAGCGCGAGGGCCCGCTCATCGGTGGCGAATGCGCGGGCCGTGCCGCGGAACGCATTGCGCGGAAACTGATCGAGCAGCAGGATCAGCGCGAGCCGCCGATGGGGGCTTGCGGCCCAGACACCGAGCGCGCCGGCCGCGGCGCGCTCCATCAGCCCGGCGAAGCGCTCGCGGATCATCTCGTCGATGGCGGCCTGCTGCTGCACCGTGGCGCACACGCCGAACCACAGCTTCTCGCGGTCGCGCAGCGTGTGCAGTCCGAGCGGCGGCGGGCCGAACCAGAATCGATTGACCTCGAGCGCCTCGTCCACGGGAGCATTGCCGCGCGAGGCGCTCACGGTGCGCTACTCGCAGAGGCTCTCGAGATATCCCTGGGCGACCGGCGAGAGGCGCTTCAGCGCCAGTGCGCGCGCCTTGGGCGCATCGACGAGGTACTCGAGGGGGCCGGAAACGAGGATCTGACGGATGCCGGGGTGCCGTGCCGATGCCCGGGCCATCTTGTTGAGCACGGTGAATCCGCGGTTGATCTTCTCGCGGGGCGCGCGGTTCTGTTCGATGGTGCGGGCCAGATACTGGCCGAAGCGCGCGTAGAGAAAATAGTCGTCGTCGCCGACCTGAAAGCGTGCCTCGGCGAAGAAGTCGGGGAAATTCTTTTCCAGATACGAATTGACGCTGCACAGAGCGGGACGGGGATCACGATCGCGCGACGCATTTCGCTGCTTCATGTCGCTGGCCACACCTCCTGGGGGTCCGGACCGCCATCGCTGGGCGCCGCGGGCGGCACCACACCCCGCGACGCGGCGCGAATGGTGCGCGAGAACTTCAGCCGATGCAAGTGAAATCACACACTCGTGCGGCGAGCGCCGCTCACGGGCGGGGCTCGCCCGGACCGGGTTGGGTTTGCCCTTGCGCGCGACGGCGGTGCCAGGCGCGCGCGGTCATCTGGACTGCAAGGACGACCGCGATGAGCAATGCGAGGGCGCTCGTGGCGAGCGTGAGGTTCAACATCCGCTCGAGCGTCCGGTCGCGCAGCTGCGCCCAACGGCTGGAGGTTTGGGTGATCTGAAGACGCGCAATGACACCGCGGCCCCCCACTCCATGGATGGGCGCGGCTGCGGCGATGCGCGAGTTGCCGCCGGGCCCGGTGAGACGCCGGAACAGTCGCGCCAGCAGCCCCGGTTGCGGCGCCGGGATGTCGGGGACGGTGGGCTTGTCCGCCTGCGCGAGCAGAGCGCCCGAAGGGGTGGTGACCGACAGCCGCAGGCCCGGCCGCAGCAGGCGGCTCAGATAGGACGGCAGCGTCGCTGAGGCGAGGATCAGGCCGCCGCGCGCATGCAGGTTGGCGCGGCGCAGCATGCCGTAGCGGATCGGCGCGCCCCCGGCGTCGCCGCGGTCATCGACCAGGAGCCCGAACCGCCCGCCCAGCATCGACAGGGGAATCGACAATTTGACGTCGTAACCGCCGGGATGAGGTTGCAGGGCGCCGACGATGCGCGGATCCGCGACCGCCCGCCGGCGGCCGTATTCGCCGCGGACGATCCGGTGCGCCACGACAGGCCCGGCGCCGGTGAGCGCTAGGAATTCCGCGTGCGGATGCCCCCGCGCGCCGGTGAAGCCAATCCAGATCCGATCGCCCCTGCTGCGGCGGCCCCGCGCATTGGCGAGCGGTGCATCGAACACGAGATGCGGATCGGCCACCCGCAGCAGCACGTACAGCATCCGCCCGCTGACGCCTGTGAGGATATCGAAGTGGTGCGCGGCGTTGCCGTAGCGGCGCCAGCGATGCACTGCCGGCGGCCAGCCGTCGGCATAGCCGTCGACATACACCGGCGCGGGCAGGGGCACGGGGGTGAGGTCATAGGGCCCCGGATCCGTCCCCTCGGCCGGAAAGCGGTAGATGAGGCGCACGCGCCCCTGCAGCGAGGCAGCGAGCGTTCCGGCCAGGGAGCGCAGGTCCTGCCGCTCGCTCTTGCGCAGCGCCGCCTCCATCTGGCGCGCGTAGCGCACGCCGTCCCAGGGCAGCACCAGGGTGACCAGGACGAGCAGCAAAAGCTTGAGCCAGGGCCGCATCAGTTCGCTTAAACCATACTTCAGTCGGGTCGCTTATAGTGACGCTACCGCTTCACGGGAGCGCACAGCCAAGATCATGAAGATACCCGAGATCCTGATCGTCGAGACCGTCCACCAGCCGGGAAGCCTCGCGAAGGTGCTGCAGGTGATCGCCGACGCCGGTCTGACCATTCAGCACCTGACCTCCGTGCGGCGCGTGCAGGGCCGCACGCTCTGGGAGATCACCCTGGAGATGGACGAGGAGGCCAATCACGACCTCTACGCGCGCATCGACCAGCTGCCCAACGCCCGCTTCATCGGCAAATCCGACCGGGTATTCAACCGTCATCGCGGCGGCAAGATCCGCATGGTGGCCAGCCTGCCCATCAACACGCTGCAGACCCTGCGCGATGTATACACCCCGGGCGTCGCGCGGGTGTGCTTGGCGATCCAGCAGGATCCGCAGCTCGCCCACGAGTACACCAGCATCGATAGCACGGTGGCGGTGATCACCAACGGCACGGCGATTCTGGGACTCGGCAATATTGGGCCGCTCGCGGGCCTGCCCGTGATGGAAGGCAAGGCGGCGCTGTTCTCCGATCTGGTCGGGCTCTCGGGCGTGCCCGTCCTGCTCGAGGAGACGCGCGCGCAGAAAGTCATCGAGCTCATCGCCGGCATCCACCTGTCCTTCGGCGCCATCCAGCTCGAGGACTTCGCCGCACCGGAGTGCTTCGAGATCGAGGCCGGGCTGCGTGCGCGGTTGCGCAAGCCGGTGCTGCACGACGATCAGCATGGCACGGCGGTCGTGGCGCTGGCGGCGCTGATCAACGCCGCGCGGCGCGCCTGCCGGAGTCTGCCCGAGAGCACCGTCGGGCAGATCGGGCTCGGCGCGGCGGGCACGGGCATCGTGCGTCTGCTGCGGGCATATGGCGTCAATCAGGTGCTCGGCGCGGATCGCAACCCCGAGGCGATCGCCCGCATCAGGACGCTCGGCGCCGAGGGGGCGAGCCTCGAGGATCTTATGCGCCGCGCGGACATCGTGATCGCGACCACGGGCGTGAAGGGCTTGATCCAGCCGGAGTGGATCCGCCCGGGGCAAGTCATCCTGGCCCTCTCCAATCCTGATCCGGAGATCGAGCCGCACGTGGCGCGCGAGCACGGCGCCGCCTTCGCCGCCGACGGCAAGGGCATCAACAACGTTCTGGCTTTTCCGGGATTGTTCAAAGGGGCGCTTGCCGCCAAGGCCCCGCAGTTCACCGATGCGATGCTCATGGCGGCGGCGCAGACGCTGGCTGAGCTCGCGCCCCTGGCGCAGGAGGATGCGTTGGTCCCCGATCCGCTCGACAAGACCGTGCACGAGCGGGTGGCCGCCGCAGTGCAGGCGGCCTATCCGTCCTGAGCGCCGGCGGCCGGGGCGGCCTCAGGCCGGAGCCGGCTCCGGCGTCATCAGGCCGCGCAGCTTGCCGAGCGCATTGACCTCGATCTGGCGGATGCGCTCGGCGGATACGCCGTACTGGCCGGCGAGCTCATGCAGCGTCGCCTTGTCCTCGCGCATCCAGCGCCGCTCGAGAATGTCGCGGCTGCGCCCATCGAGCCGGCCGAGAGCGCTGCGCAGCCGGGCCGCGGAGTCGCTTTCCCACTCGGCGCCCTCCACCTGGTCGGCGGGGTCGGCGTCGGGGGCCGGCAGATACGCCGCCGGGCTATAGGTTTCCTCCTCGTCGGCATCCGGCGCCGGATCGAATGCGACGTCGTGCGCCGCAAGGCGTTTTTCCATCTCGGTCACCTCGCCCGGCGTGACGCCGAGGTCGCGGGCCACCGCCGCCGTCTCCTCCGCGGACAGCCAGGTGAGGTTCTTCTTCATGCGCCGCAGATTGAAGAAGAGCTTGCGCTGCGCCTTGGTGGTGGCGACCTTCACCAGCCGCCAGTTGCGCAGGACGTACTCGTGGATCTCGGCCCGGATCCAGTGAACGGCGAAGGACACCAGGCGCACATTCAGCGTCGGGTCGAAGCGTTTGACCGCCTTCATCAGTCCCACATTGCCTTCCTGGATCAGGTCGCCAAAGGGCAGTCCGTAGCCGCGGTAGCCGCGGGCGATGTGGACCACGAAACGCAGATGCGCCAGCACCAGCTGGCGGGCGGCGTCCAGGTCGCCATCGTCACGGAAACGTACGGCCAGCGCGCGCTCGGCCTCGCGGTCGAGGACGGGGATGCGGCTCACCCGGTCGACGTAGGCATCGACGCTGCCGATTGGTCCGGCGAGCGCGAACTCGCACGGCCGGGCAATCAGTGCAGTCGCTGTACTCATGGATGCTCCCAAAACGCGGTGAGCGAATTTTAGCACTCGGGTCTTTTGAGTGCTAATGACCCTCAGGGTTCCCCGCCGGGGCGGCGGATCTCCTGTTAAGGTATAGCTTAAGTAGGAATGATGTGGGCCAGCGTGGCCCAAGGCGTTCCCGTTGTCATCAATCTTTCCGGGAAACCCGATATTGTGCTTGCCGCGAGCTTCTGGCTCGATCCAACCGTTCATCAACGCCACCTTAAGGGGACCGATTTGGCGACTAAGGCACCGACTGCGACGACGGAACTGAAGTACGACGGTTTCAGCATGATGCTGCACTGGCTTACCGCCGCGCTGGTGGCCATGGTATGGGCACTCGGGCAGTTCATGGACGAGTTCACGAAGGGTGCGCCGCGCCATGCCGCCCTCTCGGTGCACATGGTCCTCGGCCTGCTCGTCGGCGCCGTCCTGCTGGTGCGCATCGTATGGCGCTCGGCCGGCGGACGGCACCTGCCGTCGGCCGATGAGGGCTGGCTGAACCTGCTGGCCAAAGTGAGCCACTACGGCCTGTACGGCCTGCTGATCCTCACCGTGGCGTTTGGTGCGGCGCGCGCGTGGGTGCACGGCCTCTCGGTCTTTGACTGGTTCACCTTCCCGCGGCCCGCGTTCGCGACCCGCTCGGTGGTGCGCACCGTCAGCGAGCTGCACAGTGATCTGGCTGACCTGCTGGTGATCGTGGCGGGCCTGCACGCCGCTGCGGCGCTGATGCACCATTACGTCAGGCGCGACTCGGTGCTGCGGCGCATGCTGCCGGGCAAGCGGGCCGGCTGAGCCCGCGCGCCTTCCGGGAAGCGCGCGAGCCGGATACGCTGTCCTCCCCCATCTGCAGCGGCCGGTCGCGCCCGGGTCGCGGAGAGCATGCCGGAACTGCCCGAGGTCGAGACCACCCGCCGCGGCATCGAGCCGCACGTGATCGGGCGGACCATCGTGGCGCTCGAGGTGTACGAGCCGCGGCTGCGCTGGCCGGTCGCGCGCGCCTTGCCCGCGCAGCTGGCGGGCCGGCGCATCCTCGCCGCGGGACGGCGCGCCAAATACCTGCTCATCGGACTCGACGGCGGCACGCTGATCGTGCACCTCGGCATGTCCGGCTCCCTGCGCGTGCTCGCGGACGGCACGCCGCGGCTGCGGCACGATCAATACGACCTGCGGCTCGATTCGGGGCGCATCCTGCGCTTCAACGATCCGCGCCGCTTCGGCAGTCTGCACTACACCGGAGCGGACCCGCAGGATCACCGGCTGCTGCGGAATCTGGCGCCGGAGCCGTTCGATGCCGCTTTCGACGCCGAGTACCTCTGGCGCGTGACGCGCGGCAGGCGCCTCGCCATCAAGCAGCTGCTCATGAACAGCCACTTGGTGGTCGGCGTCGGCAATATCTACGCCAGCGAGGCGCTGTTCCGGGCTCGGATCCGCCCGGGGCGCGTGGCACGGCGTCTCACGCGCGCCGAGGCGGCGCGCCTGGTGACCGCGGTGCGCAGGGTTCTGAGGCAAGCCATCCGCGTTGGGGGAACGACTCTGCGTGATTATGTGGGCGCGGACGGTTCCCCGGGCTACTTCCGTCAGAAGCTCTACGTCTACGAGCGCGCCGGTCAGCCCTGTCGGGTGTGCGGCGCGGCGATCCGCCGCCGTACGCAGCAGGGTCGATCCAGCTACTACTGCCCGGCGTGCCAGCGCTGAGATGTCACGCGCCGCGGCGCTTCTTGAGCTCCACTTCGACGATGGGATGCACGAACTCGCTCACGTTGCCCCCGAGCACCGCGATTTCGCGCACCAGGGTGGAGGAGATGAATGTGAACTGCTCCTGCGGCGTCAGGAACACCGTCTCGATGTCCCGCTCCAGGTGGCGGCTCATGTTGGCCAGCTGGAACTCGAACTCGAAATCCGACACCGCGCGCAGGCCTCGGACGATCACCCGCGCGCCCTGCCTGCGCGCGAACTCGACCGTCAGGCCCGAGTAGCCGACGACCTCGACGTTCGGCAGTTCGGCGAGCACACGGCGCGCCATGTCGACGCGCTCATCGAGCGAAAACATCGGCGCCTTGTTGGGATTGGCGGCGATCGCGATGATCACCCGCTCGAAGATGCTCGCGGCGCGGCGCACCAGATCCTGGTGACCATTGGTGATCGGGTCGAAGGTCCCCGGGTAGACGGCGTGACGGTTCATTCGCTGGCGAATCCCCTCTGTCGCGAGTACAGATGATACCCGACCTGCCCCGAGCGCTTGTCGCGCTCATGCGTCCAGTTCGCCGGCACGGGCGCAGGGCGCTCGGCAGGACACTCGATGTAGATCCGGGCTGTGGTACTCAGCCAGCCGCCGGCCTCCAGCCGCTCGGCGATCGCCTGGAGCGCTCCCGAGGCGAACGGCGGATCGAGGAAGACGATATCGAACGGCTGCGCTGCCGTCGCGAGAAACGTTTCGGCATCGGCGGCGAGCACGCGCCCATCGTACCGGCCCTGCGGGTCGAACTGCGCCAGGCACTCCTCGATCGCGCGGGCCGCCTGCCGGTTGCGCTCGACGAAGGTCACGTGCGAGGCGCCGCGCGAGAGCGCCTCGAGGCCGAGCGCGCCGCTGCCGGCGAACAGATCCAGACAGCGCGCGCCCGGCACGACGGGCGCGAGCCAGTTGAACAGCGTCTCGCGCACCCGATCGGGCGTGGGGCGGATCGCGGGCGCGGCCGGAAAGCGCAGGCGCCGCCCGCGCCATGCGCCGCCGATGATGCGCAGCACCCGCGAGGCGCTGCCGCGCCGGTGCGTCTGGGACGGACTGCTCACGCGCTGTCTTTCGAACCTGCGGACCGAGCCGCTACGATACACTAGCCCGCATTCATGTTCGGACGTGAAACCCAAGAGGTGCCGGCCGGCGCCGCGCAGCGTCAGGGCTTCCTGAAGCGCCTGACGCAGCGGCTCGGGCGCGGCAGGCTCACCTTCGATCTGGCCAATCTGTTCCGCGGCCGCAAGATCGACGCCGACCTGCTCGAGGAGCTCGAGGCGCGGCTGCTCACCGCCGACGTGGGGGTCGAGGCCACGGAATTCATCCTCGCGGGCCTCAATAAGCGCCTGGCGCGCAAGGAGCTCGCCGACGTCGAGGCCCTGATCGCGGCGCTGCGCGCGGCGGTGGAGGAGATTCTCGCGCCCTGCGCGCAGCCGCTGCTCATCGACCCGGATTGCAAGCCCTTCACCGTCCTCGTGGTCGGCGTGAACGGCTCGGGCAAGACGACGACCATCGGCAAGCTGGCGCGCCGCTTCACCGAAGAGGGACGCAGCGTGATACTCGCCGCGGGCGACACCTTCCGGGCCGCGGCCATCGAGCAGCTGACGGTGTGGGCCGAGCGCACCGGCTCGGGCTGCATCGCGCAGCACGCGGGCGCCGATCCGGCCGCGGTGGTGTTCGATGCGCTGCAGGCCGCACGCGCGCGCCGCACCGACGTGCTGATCTGCGATACCGCCGGCCGGCTGCACAGCCAGTCGCATCTGATGGAGGAGCTGAAGAAGATCAAGCGCGTCCTGCAGCGCGGGGACCCCCGCGCGCCGCACGAGGTCCTGCTGGTGCTCGATGCCAACCAGGGCCAGAACGCGCTCGCGCAGGCGGTGCAGTTTCACGAGGCGATCGGCGTCACGGGGCTGGCGATCACCAAGCTCGACGGTACCGCCAAGGGCGGGATCGTGATCGCCATCGCGCGCCGCCTGGGGCTGCCCATCCGTTTCATCGGCATCGGCGAGCAGCCCGCGGACTTCGGCGAATTCGACGCGCACGCCTTCGCTGCGGCGCTGGTTGAAGGCCCGCGCGCGCCGGCCGGGCAGGAGCAGGCATGATACAGCTCGAGCGCGTCAGCAAGCGTTACCCCAACGGGCGCGAAGCCCTCACCAACGTCAGTTTCTTCGTCGATCGCGGCGAGCTGGTGTTCCTCACCGGCCGCTCGGGCGCCGGCAAGAGCACGCTGCTGAAGCTGATCGCGCTGCTCGAGCGGCCGACCCGCGGCACCGTGACCGTCAACGGCCGCAGCACCGGGGCGCTGAAGGCGCGGCACATCCCGGCGTTCCGCCGGCACATCGGCGTGGTCTTTCAGGATCACAAGCTGCTCGCCGACCGGCCGGTGTTCGACAACGTTGCGCTGCCGCTGGTGGTGGCCGGCGCGCCGCTGAAGGAAATCGACAAGCGGGTGCGCGCGGCGCTTGATCAGGTGGGGCTGCTCGGCAAGGAGCGGCTGCTGCCGATGGAGCTCTCGGTGGGCGAGCAGCAGCGCGTGGGTATTGCCCGGGCGATCGTCGGCAAGCCGCCGCTGATCGTGGCCGATGAGCCCACGGGCAATCTCGATCCGGATCTGGCGCTGGAGGTGATGAGGTTGTTCAAGCGATTCAGCGAGGTCGGCGTGACCGTGCTGGTGGCGACGCACGACCTGCACATCGTGCGCGAATTCGGCAGCCGCGAGATCACGCTGACGAGCGGTCAGATCACCGGCGGGGCACCCGACCCGCTGCCGTCCCTCGTGGCGAGTCGCTGAGGCCGGCCATGGCACTCGGCACACTCACCACCCGGCACACGCAGGCGCTGTTTGGAGCGCTCGGCCGCCTCGCCCGCGCGCCGCTCGCCACGGCTCTGACGCTGCTCGTCATCGGGCTCGCGCTGGTGCTGCCGGCAGCCCTCGGGCTGCTGGTGCGCAATGCCGAGTCGGCCACGGGCGGATTCGGGCAGGCGGTCGACATGTCGGTGTATCTCAAGAGCGGTGTGTCGCTGGCGCGGGCCCGCGAGCTCGCCATCGAGGCGCGCGCCGAGCCGGGCGTGGCCGCAGTAAGCGTGATCTCGGCCGCCGCGGGGCTGCGTCAATTCCGCCAGTACTCCGGCTTCGGCGCCGCGCTCGATGCGCTGAAGAGCAATCCGCTGCCCAACGTGCTGCGCATCGTGCCGCAGCCGCGCTCGAGCGGCGCTGCGGCGCTCGAGACGCTGCGGCGCACGTTCGCCAGCTGGCCCGAGGTGGGCATGGTGCAGCTCGATGCGCAGTGGGTGTTGCGCTTCAACGCGATTCTCGCGGTGGTCCGCCGCCTCGTGTCGATTGCGGCGGTGTTGTTCGGCGCCGGCGTGCTCGCCGTGATCGGCAACACCATCCGTCTGGAGATTCTCAATCGGCGCGACGAGATCGAGGTGACGAAGCTCGTGGGCGGCTCGAACGCGTTCGTGCGTCGGCCGTTTCTCTACACCGGGACGCTGTATGGGCTCGGTGGCGCGCTGCTCGCTTGGCTGGTGCTCGAGACTGCGGTGCTCGGTCTGCAGTCCCCGGTGGCGCATCTGGCGAGCCTCTACGGCAGCGGCTTCGTCCTGACGGGACTCGCCGGCCGAGAACTCGCCGTGCTGTTCGGGGGCGGCATGGCGCTGGGGTGGCTCGGGGCGTGGATCTCCGCCCGCCGGCATCTGAGGGACATCGAGCCGCGCGCCTGATGCGCGCAGCTCCGCAAGCTACTTGATCTTGGCTTCCTTGTAGGCGACGTGCTTGCGCGCCACCGGGTCGAACTTGCGCACTTCCAGCTTGTCCGGATGCAGCCGCTTGTTCTTCGTCGTCACGTAGAAATGGCCGGTGCCCGCAGAGGAAAGGAGTTTGATCTTATCGCGCATCGCTGAACTCCGACCGTCAGATCTTCATGCCCTGGGCGCGCAGGTCGGCTACGACCCGGTCGATGCCCTTCTTCTCGATGGTGCGCAGGCCGTGCGCGGACACGCGCAGCGATACCCAGCGCTTCTCGGCTTCCAGCCAGAACCGCTGGGTGTGCAGATTCGGCAGGAAGCGGCGGCGCTTCTTGTTGTTCGCGTGGGAAACGCGATTTCCGACGGCCGGCCCCTTGCCGGTGATCTCGCAGACGCGCGACATATGCAACGACCTTACAAATCAAATACTTGGCGCAGACGGAACTGTCCCGTCCGCAGGAGGCGGCCTTTATACCAGCAGTGCGGCGCGGCGGCAAGCGCCGCCCGGCACCGCACGGATGCCCTGCGCGGGGGAGCGGCCGCCGCCGCGCCAGGGCGCGGCGGCGGCCGATCAGGCTCAGCTGCGGGCGACGAAGGAGCCGCACCAGCCCTGCGCGTTCACGGCATAGCCCGGGTAGATCGCGCAGCCCGCGTAGCCGGCCGCCTCGTCCGCTGAGCCCTGGAAGAATCGGCACATCGCGCAGCGCTCGCCCGCCTTGTAATTGGGGAATTTTGCCCGGTTCACCGCCTTGGCGCTGGGCTCGTAGCCGAAGGATTTCGCCAATGGATCGGCGTTTTCGTTCAGGTGCGGCAGCGAGCCCCCTGCCGCGCGCGCCAACCGGGGGCGCAGGCCGATGACGGCCACGGAGGCGGCAACGGCGGCGGTCGCGAGAAAGGTGCGTCGGGAGGGATCGTGGCGATCAGTGTCTTGAGACATGTCGAACCTCTGTCAATGTTCTAAGTGTCAACGTTGAAGCGATCGGATGCCGTGACGGCTCGCGGCGTGGACCCGAGCGCGCTCGGCAGGGAACCCGTTCGGCGACGGCATCGCTCCTGGGATTGCGCGCGCTCTGACGGCTCAGGCCGCTCACACGCATTCGCCGGCCCACGGGCAGCCACTTGCGGCGACGATGCGCACGCCGCAGGTCCGTTGGCATCGAATCAGCGATCCGCGGCGCCCTCATGAGGTCGGCAACGATAACGGAGTCATGGTGGATTCCATGATGAAGCCTTCCAAAAAAGGCTGAAGGGGCGACAAATGTCAGTTTTGTCGAATGTCGGATCGGGCGGGACGGCGGCCTGTGCCCCGATGCTTCGCCGGTGCGGCGGCGGTTCGCGCGCCCGGCGATTGCAACATCGTCCCGGCGGCGCGCGGCTGCCGCTACAGGAGCCCGTGCTCGGCGAACGAGTAGCAGTGGCTCCCGCCGACGATGACGTGATCCACCACGCGCATGTCCATCAGAGACAGACCGGCCTTCAGGCGGCGCGTGATGGCTTCGTCGGCGGGGCTCGGCTCGATGCCGCCCGAGGGATGGTTGTGCGCCAGGATCAAGGCGCTCGCATTGTGCAGCAGGGCCTGACGCACGACTTCGCGGGGATGCACCTGCGCGCAGTCCACGGTGCCGCGGAACAGCTCCTCGAAGGCGATGAGCCGGTGCCGGTTGTCGAGATACAGGCAGCAGAACACCTCATAGGGCCGGTCGCGCAGCTGCGCCTGCAGGAAGCGGAACGCGGCCTGGGGCGTCGTGAGCGGCTGGCCCGAGCGCAGCTCCTCCTGCAGGTGGCGGCGGGCGAGCTCGACGGCCGCCTGGATGGCCGCATAACGAGCCGGACCCAGGCCCTTGCGCGTCCAGCGCGAGCGCTCGGCGAGGAGCAGCGCGCGCAGTGAGCCGAAGTCCGCGAGCAGCCCTCGCGCCAGCTCCACCGCCGAGCAGCCCCGGGTGCCCGAGCCGATCAGCAGCGCAAGCAGCTCGGCGTCGGAGAGCACGCGCGGACCGCGATCGATCAGCTTCTCGCGCGGGCGCTCGGTGCGCGGCCAGTCGCGTATCGCGAGCGTCGGTGTGGCGGGGGTCGGCGGCATGAACGGGCTCCGTTGCTCAGCGGCGCATCGTGCCGTCCGCCCGCGCCATCCAGGAAGGCGGATAATCGTTCGGTTCGTGCACAAATGCACACCGGGGCGCGGCCGGTTTGCGTCCGCGGGGAGCGGGATCGGATAATCACGCCTATGCAAGCCAAACGCATCCTGCTTGGCGTCACCGGCGGCATCGCGGCGTACAAGAGCGCGGAGCTCGTGCGGCGCCTGCGCGAGCGCGGTGCCGAAGTCCAGGTGGTCATGACGGCCGCCGCCCGGGAATTCGTCGGCGCGCTCACCTTCCAGGCCCTCTCGGGGCGGCCCGTACGCACCGATCTCTGGGACAGCGCCGCCGAGGCGGCGATGGGGCACATCGAGCTCGCGCGCTGGGCGGAGGCGGTGCTGGTGGCGCCGGCCACCGCGGACTTCCTCGCCCGTCTGGCCGAAGGACGCGCCGACGATCTGCTCGCGACGCTGTGTCTGGCGACCGCGGCGCCGATCGCGGTCGCGCCCGCCATGAATCGCCTGATGTGGGCCAATGCCGCCACCGTCGCCAATGTCGAGCGTCTGCGTCAGCGTGGCATACGGGTGTTCGGGCCGGCCCAAGGCGAGCAGGCCTGCGGCGAGGTGGGCGAGGGCCGGATGCTCGAGCCGCCGGAACTTGCCGACTGCCTCTGCGCGCTGCTGCCGAGCGCGGGGCCCCTGAGCGGCCGGCGGGTGCTCATCACCGCCGGGCCGACGCGCGAGCGCATCGATCCGGTGCGCTTCATCAGCAATCGCAGCTCCGGCAAGATGGGATTCGCCGTGGCACAGGCCGCGCGCGAGGCGGGCGCGGACGTGGTGTTGGTCAGCGGACCGGTTGCGCTGCCGACGCCGCCCGGCGTACGGCGTGTGGACGTGGAGAGTGCCGAGGCGATGCTCGCGGCGGTGCAGGTCGAGGTCGAAGCCGCGGACATCTTTATCTCGACGGCCGCGGTGGCTGACTACCGCCCGGCGCATCCGTCCGGCCAGAAGATCAAAAAGACCAGCGAGCGGCTGACGCTGGAGATGGAGCGAACCACCGACGTGTTGGCGAGCGTCTCGGCACGAGCGAAGCGTCCGTTCGTTGTCGGCTTTGCCGCCGAGACCGAGTCCGTCGAGCAGAACGCGCGCGCCAAGCTGCTGAAGAAAAACCTCGACATGATCGCCGCCAACGAGGTCAGCCACACCAAGGGCTTCGACAGCGAGGACAATCACCTCATTGTGCTGTCGCGCAACGCGCGGCAGGACCTCGGCTCAGGGCCCAAGCTGGCCCTGGCGCGCGAGCTCGTCCGGCTCATCGCCGAATCCTGCACCGCGGCCGGTGAGGCGCGGCCCCGCGGCACGGTGCGGGCTTGAGCGCCCCCGAGGCGGCGCGGCCGCTGCAGGTGCGCATTCTCGATGCGCGCCTCGGCCGGGAGTTCCCGCTGCCCGCTTATGCCACCGCAGGCTCGGCGGGCATGGATCTGCGCGCCTGTGTCGATGCGCCGCTCGGGCTGCCGCCCGGGCGCGCCGAG
>JAKCEJ010000287.1 GCA_021838065.1 Pseudomonadota bacterium | reverse complement strand
GTCCTCGGCGATCGCGCATATCCGCCGCGGTACGGTGGTCTGGCCGAGCTGGGCATGGCTCGCGCCAGGCATGGTGATCGGCGGCGTGGCCGGTGCGCACATCGCCCAATGGCTCTCGGCTCACGTCCTGCGCTGGGGCATCACGGCGTTCTGCGCGGTGACCGCAGCGCGAATGGTGTTCGGCCGCAAGCGCACAACGGAGAGCGCCGAGCCCGGACGGATGGCCCGTTCGCCCTGGTTGCTGCCAGCCGGCGCACTGATCGGCGCGATATCGGCCGTGATCGGCATCGGCGGCGGATCGATGACCGTTCCTCTGCTCTTGGCGCTAGGGGTGAAGCCTGTCAAAGCGGTGAGCACCAGCGCGGTCTGCGGTCTCGCCATTGCGATTTCGAGCGCATTGGCCTACGCCCTCTCGGTGCATGCCCCGCCGCAGGCACTGCCGTGGGGTTCAGTAGGCTATCTGTACCTTCCGGCCGCCGCAGTCGCCGCCCTGGGTTCGATGACGCTCGCACCCGTCGGGGCACACGTGGCACACACGATCCCCAGCACTGCGCTGAAGCGGGTGTTCGCGGTGTTCCTCGTGGTGGTCGGAGCCCTCATCGCGTTCGGAGGATGAGCGCTACCGCCGAAGAAGAATTGGTCGGGGCAGGGAGATTCGACCTCCCGACCCTCTGCTCCAAAAGGAGAGTACGCAGGTCAGATGCTGATCCACACCGCCAGGAAAGACGCGATCGAAAGCCGCGTCAAACAGCAGGCGAAGAAATCAGGCCAGGGCCTGGCGGAAATTGCTCGGGAGCTTGGTGATCTGGCTGAGCCTGAGGCGCCCAAAGAGCGGCGCTACAAAACCAATGACACCACCATCGAAAAGCTGGGCGAGCTGCTGCGGGATAATCCAAGCGGGATTCTGGCGAAGCGCGACGAGTTGGTCGGCCTGATCGCCAGCTGGGACCGGGAGGGACGCGAGGGAGAGCGCGCATTTTGGCTGGAAGCCTGGAACGGCAATCAGCACTTCGACACCGATCGGGTTGGCCGCGGTCATGTCCGCATCGAGAATGTGTGCGTGTCTCTCATCGGCGGCACCCCACCCGACAAGCTGGTCGCCTACCTGGAAGAAGCGGTCAACGCGCTCGCGAACGACGGGATGCTGCAACGCATCCAGATGCTCGTGTACCCCGATCACCGATGCTGGGAGTGGCGGGACATGTCACCGAACAAGGAAGCCCGGGATGCTGCCTATGCGGTATTCGAGAAACTCGCGCGCATGGACGCGGTGGCGCTCGGAGCGGCCTCCGCCGATGACTTCGCCAAGTTCCACTACTTCCGCTTCAGTCCGGAAACGCAGGAGGTATTCATCGAATGGTCCACCGACCTGCACCGCACGCGGATCGAGCACGAGGACAACCCGATCATCCGGCAACACCTGGCGAAATACGACAAGCTGTTTCCGGCCCTGGCGCTGATCCTGCACTTGGTCGATTGCGTTCATCACGGCATCACCGGGCCGGTGGGCAAGGATGCGGACTTGCGGGCGGCCGCTTGGTGCGAGTACCAGGAAGGGCACGCGCGGCGCTGCTATGGCCTGCTGGCCGATGCGGGACAGAGAGCGGCACACGCCCTATCGGACCGGATCAAGCGCGGGATGCTGCCTGACGGGTTCACCGCGCGCGACGTGCGGCGCAATCAGTGGCGCCACCTGACCGCCAATGAGGCGATCCGGGCAGCGCTCGACTGGCTGGAGGGCGAGGGCTGGGTGCGGGCGGAACGGACGCCCGAGAGCAGTACAGGCGGCAGGCCAACGGCGCGTTATCGGATCAACCCGGCGCTGCCGCGCAAGCCGAGCGACGGATGAATTGGCTCGAGCGGGCGGCCCGCGAAATTTCCAGAACGGCCGAGACACCTGCTGCCGAAACTGCCAAACCCCTGTTGCGTCAGTTTTGGCAGTGCCCCAGGGAGGCATTTTCCAAAAATCAGGGGATGCGGACGCTGATCGAGCACCTTCAGAGCGCAACAAACCGAAATTCACCGGCCCACCGCCCGGCCGCTCCTGCGCCACTTGCGTGCATTTCCGGAAGACCCCCGGCAAGAACCCGGACGGCTGGTGCCAGCGACACCGCGTAGAGACCTTCGGCGACTTCGCCGACGGCTGCGTGGGCGGCTTCACCCCTGTGGCGCAAGAGCTGGAACGGCGTCGGCAGGCCGTGACCGACCGGCTGAAGGCCGATCCGGTGCTGCGGTACGCCTTCGACGTGCAGGGCGCCAGTCCTGGACCTGGAGCACCGGGGCCGGTCAGCATCATGCTTGGCCTCCGCGACCGGGATGGTCGCATCCTCACCGGATTGCTGACCGTGCTCGCCGACCGCTGGCCGGGCGTGGCCGTGTTCTCCGAATTCTGGCCGGATGCGGCCGAAACCGGCTGAACTGACGACCAGGAGTGTAAGCTATTACTTGACGATCGTCTGCCATCCGCTTACACTTCATCAGTGCTGAAGAGCATCAGGAACAAGGCGCTGGCCGACCTGTGGTCTACCGGATCGAGCAGGAAGATTGACGGCAGGCTGCACGAACGCATCTTCCGCAGGCTGGACAGATTGGATGCCGCCGCCGCGGTGAAGGAAATGGATGTGCCCGGCTTTGATTTCCATCCCCTGCACGGCAAGCCCCAGCGCTACTCCGTGCACGTCAATGGACCCTGGTGCCTCACGTTTGAGTTTGACGGCGGGGATGCACTGCGCGTGGACCTGGAGCAATATCATTAGCTGGAGAACCACCATGGCCGAATTCGTCGCAAAGCGAAATCCGAAGCGCTGCCCTACCCATCCGGGCGCGCTGCTGCGCGAGGACATCCTGCCGGCGCTGAAGCTGCGCAAGACAGCAATCGCAGAGGCGCTCGGCATTTCCCGCCAGCACCTGTACGACATCCTGCGCGAGCGCAAGCCGGTGTCTGCCGAGGTCGCGGTTCGCCTCGGCGCAGCTTTCGGTGACGGCCCGGACGTATGGCTGCGCATGCAGGCCGCCTACGATGCGTGGCACGCCTTACGCACGGTCGACGTCAGCAAGGTGCCTCGTCTTGCGGCGTAGCTGCGCTTGAGACCGTCGGAAGCCGGTGCCTTCATGGAGCGCATGAACATTTCCCTGCCGACGCCGCTCAAGCGGTTCGTCGATGAACAGAGCGCCGCCGGCCGCCACAGCAGCGCCAGCGAATACGTCCGGGACCTGATCCGGGGCGACGAGAAACGCAAAGTAGATGAGCGCCTCGAGGCACTGCTGCTGGAAGGGCTGGAGGGCGAGGAATCACCCCTGACCCGGGAAGACTGGACCGCGATCCGTAAAGAGGTGCTCTCACGCGTCGCCGCGCGTGAGAACCGTGTTTAGTGGCGGTGGTCTCTCATCCTAAAAACTGACCTGTTAGTGGATCAGTCATCCAAGGTATTCACACAGTCTTCGGCCCCCGGATCGCCCCGATCAGGATCTCCGCGGAGATCCCGAGCTTCTCGTGCAGGGCGCGGATCATGTTGATCGAAAGACCACGCTTGCGGTTGAGCACCTCGGAGACCCGGGTACGGGTTCCGAGGATCTTTTCCAGATCCTTTCGCGAAAGCCCCTGCTGCTCCATACGGAACTTGATGGCCTCGATCGGGTCAGGCGGATCCATGAGATAGTGCTCGGCCTCGTACGCCTCGATGAGCGTCGCCAGGATATCCAGGCGATCCCCCTTGGGCGTACCGGCCCTGGCGCCCCAGAGCACCTCAACTTCGGCGAGGGCCCGCTCGTAATCCTTCTCATTTCTAATCGGCTTTAGATCTTTCATAGGCTATCGTCTTCACGTCAATATGGTCGTATTCCGCATGCGAGCCG
>JAKCEJ010000286.1 GCA_021838065.1 Pseudomonadota bacterium | reverse complement strand
GGCCCCCGCCGCCCCGCGCCGCTCCGAGCAGCCCAAGCAATCGCTCGCCGCAGACGGCCGCATAGACCAGTACGCCCGCTCCCGAGCCGCCGAGCATGAAGTTACTCGCCGCGCGCCAATCCCAGTAGGGCTGGCGGCCGAGGGCGGCCCGTGTCGGGAACGCGCCGCTCACGTCCGATCCCCTTCGGCATAAAGATAGTACACACCGGGGTCGGTGCCGAGTTCCTCGTGCATGCGAAAGTGCCGGTTCTGCTCGAGGAGCCTCGAGACGTTGCTTGCCGGATCGTCACGATCCCCGAAATGCAGCGCGCCGGCGATGCAGGAGTTGACGCAGGCCGGAGTGACCTCCGGATCGACGCCCGGTATGCGGCCGCTGTGACGCGCGAGATCGATGCGGTCGCTGCAGAAGGTGCACTTGCTCGACACGCCAAGGCGGGCGGGATCGAACTTGTGCGCCTCTTCCGGGGTCGGCTCGCTCCCGTAGGCGAAGCTCTGCCGCGTTACCCTGAAGCGCTGGTGATACGGACAGGCCGTAGCGCAATACGCACACCCGATGCACAGGTCGTAATGGATCCCGACGCGCCCGTCCTCGTGCTTGAACGTTGCGCCGGTGGGGCATGCCTCCAGGCACGGCGGATTGCCGCAGTGCATGCAGCTGACCGGCACAAAAGTGCGCCGAACGTCAGGATAGCTGCCGGTCTCCAGGTCGAGCACGCGCCGCCACTGCACACCGGGCGGTGTACCGTTCGCGACCTTGCAGGCGGCCGTGCACGTCTGGCACCCGATGCAGCGCCTCAGGTCGACCACCATGACATAACGGGTCATCCGAACACCGCGCCTCCTACAGACTTGCGGCGGCTGCTTTCTTGGCGGCGACGCGCGCGCGCAGCTTCTCCACATTCACGATGGTCCGTGAGTGCTCGCCCGAAGAGATCGCCTCGACACCATCGCGCGCCGACAGCGCGAATTTCACCGTCCGACCGTTGATTTCCGTGACCTGCACGGTGATCTCGACCGGCATGCCCGCAAGTGTGGCGCCGGTGTGGATGATGTTGATCCCGGTGCCCACGGAATCCTCGCCGGCATCGCAATGCTCGAGGATCAGCTCGCGGCAGGTGATCTCGAAGTCGCGCACGAGCTCTGGAGTGGCATACACGCGCAACTCCTCGCCCAGAAAGTCGATCGTCCGCGGGCGATCCACCGTCAGTTTGCGTACCGTGCAAATCCCGGGGACGAGTGTGCTCTTCATATCGATTCCTCCCGGCATGGCCGCGCGACAGCGCCGCGGGCCGATACTGCCAGCTGACGTATTCTCGTACTAGAATACCATAATAGTCCCGGACCGGACAGCGCCGCGCGAGCCGGCCCATGCAGCGATGAGCATTTCCACCCGCGGCAGCGCCCGAATCCGCGCACCTGCCCTCTGCCGTCGAGCCGCGCGGGCACAGGGCATGAGACGAGGTGGTCGGCCCGCCCCCGGCGGCGAGCAGGCCTCGTGAGCGAGGCGGAGCCCGCCTCATTGCGAATGACGCCCGTCAAAACGCCTGCAACCCGGTCTGGGCTCGGCCGAGGATCAGCGCATGAATGTCATGGGTGCCTTCGTAAGTGTTGACCGTCTCGAGGTTCTGCGCGTGACGCATAACGTGATAGCCGATCTGGATGCCGTTGCCCCCATGCATGTCGCGCGCAAGGCGGGCGATCTCGAGCGCCTTGCCGCAGTTGCTGCGCTTGATGAGCGAGACCATCTCGGGCGTCGCGCGCCCCGCATCGAACAGCCGTCCGACTCGCAGCGCCGCCTGCAGCCCGAGAGCGATGTCCGTCTGCATGTCGGCGAGCTTCTTCTGGAACAATTGCGTCTGCGCAAGCGGCCGCCCGAACTGGCGCCGCTCTAGCCCGTAGGTGCGCGCCCGCTGCCAGCAGTCTTCGGCCGCCCCCATGGCGCCCCAGGCAATACCATAACGGGCGCTGTTCAAGCACCCAAACGGACCCTTCAGGCCAGACACCCGCGGCAGCAGAGCGCTCTCGGGCACTTCGACGTCCTCCATGACGATCGCGCCCGTGGCGGAAGCGCGCAGCGACAGCTTGCCTTCGATGCGCGGCGCCCGCAGCCCCTTCATGCCCTTCTCGAGCACGAAACCCCGAACGTCGCCGCCGTGCGCAGCCGACTTGGCCCAGACCACGAACACATCGGCGATCGGGCTGTTCGAGATCCAGGTCTTGGCGCCAGTGAGCCGGTAGCCGCCGCTGGTGCGCTCGGCGCGCGTGCGCATACCGGCGGGGTCGGAGCCCGCCGCGGGCTCGGTGAGCCCGAAGCACCCGATCCACTCCCCGCTGGCGAGCTTCGGCAGATAGCGCTGTCGCTGCTCCTCCGAGCCGTAGGCGAAGATCGGGTACATCACGAGCGAGGACTGCACGCTCATCATCGAGCGGTAGCCCGAGTCCACGCGCTCGACCTCCCGCGTCACCAAGCCATAGGCCACATAGGAGGCGCCCGCCCCGCCGTACTCGACCGGGACGGTGATGCCGAGCAGCCCAAGCGAGCCGAACTCGCGGAACAGCCCCGGATCGGTGCGCTCGTGCTCATAGGCCTCGATGATGCGTGGCAGCAGCTTCTCCTGCGCGAAGGCGCGGGTCGCATCGCGGATCAGCCGCTCCTCCTCGCTCAACTGCTCCTCGAACCGCAACGGGTCGCTCCAGTCGAAGCACGGTGTTTCGCAAGCGGGGCTCGCGGCCGAAGGTTGCTCCGGCGAGTCGGCAGCGCCGCTCAAAACTCGAACTCCGCCTCGAACTGCGCGAGATCCTCGACGACCGCCTCGGCTCGCGGTCCATACGGCGCCCGATTCCCCCGATAGAGCACGCCGATGTTGAAGCCATCGTCCGTCATCAGGCGCCGCGCCGCACGCGCCGGATCGTCCGTGGCCTCGACCGGCGGCGGATGCACGCGCTCTTTCCACGCTTTCTGGTCCGGGCGGTATGTGACACAGGGGCTCAGCACTTCGACGAACGAGAACCCCGGATGCCGGATCGCATCGGCGATCAGCGCGCCGGCCTCCTGCGGGTTGCCGGCAAACGCACGGGCCACGTAGTTGGCTCCCGAAGCCAGCGCGATGACCAGAGGGTTGAACGGGCGAAGGCCCGTTCCCCCCGGCGACAGGGCCGTGTCGAAATCCGGCTCGGTGGTCGGCGAGGGCTGTCCCTTGGTCATGCCGTAGATGCGGTTGTCCATGACGATGTATGTGATGTCCACATTGCGGCGACACGCGTGGATAAAGTGGTTGCCGCCGATCGAGTAGCCGTCGCCATCGCCGCTTGCCACGACGACCGTCAGGTCGGGTCGCGCGATCTTCACGCCCGCCGCGACCGCCAACGAGCGGCCATGGATGCCATGAAATCCATAACAACTCATGTAGGCGGGGATGCGCGATGAGCAGCCGATGCCGGAGACGAGGACGATCTCCTGCGCAGGGCGCCCGAGCTCGGCGAAGGCGCGTGCAAAGGCGAGCAGCACGTGGTAGTCGCCGCAGCCCGGGCACCAGATCGGCTTGACGTCGGATTTGTAGTCGCCAGGCTTGCAGGCCAGCGTCGTCGTAGCGTTCATGCAACGCTCTCGGCAAACAATGCGTCGCAGATCTCCGTCGGGCGGATCGTCAGCGGCCCCGGCCGCTGCAGAACCCGGGTATCGGCCGGCAAGTCATAATGCGCGCGCAGGTATTTGTGGAACTGCGCTCCGTGCGATTGCTCGACGACGACGACGCGCCGCACGCCCACAAGCGCCGCGCGCATCGCGGCCGGCCGGCTCGGCGCGAGCAGCCGTGGGGCGATGAGCCGGGCACGCACGCCGCGATTGGCTGCAAGCGTCAGCGCCTC
>JAKCEJ010000285.1 GCA_021838065.1 Pseudomonadota bacterium | reverse complement strand
CCGCGCCATCCGTGCCGCTCGATGCCCCCGCGGTGCACGTGCCGATACGGGCGATGCGGGCAAGGATCGATCGGCTGCTCAGCACCCGCAGCCGGCGGTTCTTCCTGCAGGTCGGGCTGCCGTGGGGCACCGCGCTGCTCGTCGGCCTGATGTCAGTGCTGTATGCGCGCTGGAGCACAGACGCCTACGACGTGTTCCGCGACTGGATCCGCGGCCGCGAGTGGCTCGCGTTCATCCTCACACCGGGGTTGACGGTGCTTGCGGTCAACTGCACGCGCCGCTGGTTCTACGGCGCAGAGGGCAGCGGCATCCCGCAGGTGATCGCGGCTATCCACGCGCCGCGCGAGCCCATGGACGATACGCTGATGCAGCGCCTGTTCGGGCTGCGCATCATCTTCGGCAAGATCGGTGTCTCGCTGCTCGGCTTTCTCGGCGGACTGACCATCGGCCGCGAGGGCCCGACGGTGCACATCGGAGCGGCCATCATGGCCGAGACGCGGCGCTTCTATCCGCGCCGCAGCGCTCGGCTGGAGCGGCGGCTGCTGCTCGCCGGCGCCGCCGCGGGACTGTCCGGCGCCTTCAACACGCCGCTCGCGGGCGTGATCTTCGCCATCGAGGAGCTGGCGCGCAATTTCGAGTCCCGCACCAACGGCACCATGATCACGGCGGTGGTGTTCGCGGGCCTGACTTCGCTTGCATTGGCGGGCAATTATCTTTATTTCGGGCAGCTCAACGTCACGACGCCCCTCGGCCTGAGCTTCATCATGCCGGTGGTCATGGCGGCCGTGGTGTGCGGACTGCTCGGTGCGGCGTTCAATTACGCGCTGCTGCACTGGCGCAAGTGGATGCCGGCGCGGGTGCTCAAATTCCGGATGGGCCGGCCGCTGTGGTATGCGTTCGCGAGCGGCGTGCTGATCGCGGCCATCGGCGTCGCGACCCATGGGCAGACCTGGGGCAGCGGCTACGATCAGGCGCGCGAGCTGCTCGACGGCACCGCGCCGCTCAGCCAGGCGTTCGCCGTCACCAAGTGGGTGACCATGGTGGCAAGCTACCTCTCGGGAGTGCCGGGCGGACTGTTCTCGCCGTCGCTGTCGATCGGCGCCGGCATCGCGCAGTGGGTCCACGCGGCCTTCTCCTGGACCTCCATGGCCGCCGTGATCGCGCTGTGCATGACCGGCTATCTTGCCGCCGTCACCCAGTCGCCCATCACCTCCTTCGTGATCGTGATGGAGATGACCAACGGCAGCGCCATGGTCATCCCCATGATGTTCGTGGCGCTGGTGTCGGCGCGCATCTCGGGCCTGTTCACCCCGCCGCTCTACGCGGCGCTCGCCGAGGACCGCTACTTCCACTACGAGCCCCCGCCGGAGAGCGCCCCGGGGCGGGCCAAGGCGGCGGCTTCGGCTTCGGCCACGGTCTGAGCTGTGGCCTCGCGCTCAGTGCACCTTGCCTGACGCGTCGCGAAGCGTCTCCAGGGAACGTGCACAAATCCGTCTGAGCGCCTCGCTCAGACGTTCGTCGTCGAGCAGGAATGTCCAGTAGTGCTCGGCCAGCGCCCCTGCCGCAGGCCATGTGCGCAGCAGCGCCGCTGTCGGCGTCGGCGGCAGATACTCCCGTTCGACGATCTGCTCGTGCTGCGGCGCAAAGAGCATGGGCAGCATGTCATACGCGGGGGCGAGCTCGATGCTCCCTCGTATCGATCGAACAGGGTGATGGTGCCGAAGTGCCGATCGGTGTTCGCGATCGGCATCGCGAAGGCCGCGAGGAAACCGATCCGCTCGGTATCCGCGCTTGAGAGCCGGCGCTCGTTGTGCAGACGGCGCGCGCACTCGCTCCAGCGATCCAGCTTGCCGTAACGCATGAGGTCGGCGCAGAGCGATACCCCACCCCATGGCGTCCCTGCCTGCCGAGGCGGTCGAAGCGCTCGATCTCGAGATCGGTTCGCTCATCGTAGGTAAACAGCCGCGAGCGGCATGAGGCGATGCCCGCGCTCTCGAGCCGCTCATGCGCCCGGTGCTCGCCGCGCAGCAGATCCGCCCAGCGCTGACCGGTTTCGCTTGCACGCGGCGGGGAGAACGTCACGAGCCCGTGCGTGCGGCGTTCGCGCTCCTTAAGCCGCGCGAGAAACTTCGGCGGCTCGCCCGGAGCGCAGCAGCCGGCGGGGGTGCCCGCCATCGCGGCCGCCGCGCACGCCGCCCAGCCGCTCTCGCGCTGGGTCGAGTCGATGACCGCGATCGCCTCGGGGCCCGCCAGATGGCGCTCGATCGAGCGCTCGCCGAGGACCAGGTCGCCGATGTGGTCGGTAGCCGGTTGGCTCAGGTAGTTGCGCAAGTGCTCGTCGGTGCAAGCGGCGATGCGCGACGGCAGCGCCAGCTCGGGAAACTGCTGGGGCACGGCGCGGCCGAGGCAGCCACTCGGCCGAGCATCCTGCAGAACATCGGGGATACCCTCGCCAAGCCCGCGCAGACGCTGCGGGCCCTGCGGCAGGGCGTAGTCATTGCGTTCGAGAGCGTGGAGCAGTCCGATTTCAATGGTGTGCCGTCCGATTCGATCCGGTACAGCGGCCAGCGCGAACCCCCGCCGCCGATTGACCGGGACAGGCCGTAGCGTGCACCGCGGGTGGTCCCACCCGCACCACGCGACCTTCCTGGCGCAGCGCGCTGCGCGCCCTGGAAATCACCGGCTGGGAAATGCCGAGCACACGCCCGAGCTCGCTCGCGGAGGCCGGGTCTCTGGCCCGTGTCCGGATCACTGCCGCTGAGATCTCGTTGCGATTCATGAATAGAGATTAGAATAGTTTAAGCACCTTACAAATATTAATAAAATCATAGACATCTGTACTATCAGCATCGATAGTAGAAGCGTTTTTTCCCGGTCAAAGTCGCGCCCGAAACGCTGGCCGAGGGCGACTCGGAGGGTGTCCACCGGCTGACCTCGTTCGCAAGAGATCTGCAGCGGCGCGGCATTGCGCCTCTTGGCAAGTGGCGGCGGTCGCGCCCGGTCGCAGCAATGCCCGCTGCGGCGGGCGCACAGTCAGACTCGTTGAGGGTGCGAGTTTGTGGCGGCGGATGAGGTCTCTGCGGTGAGCCGTGGGTCTGCGTCGACGGGGCGCCGGATGTCTGCACCGTCATGCTCAAGTTGCCACAAGTGCCTGACAAATCTTGAGCTTTCCCCGGCGGCCCCGCCGCTGAACTGACACGGGGGATGGTAGTCTCAGCGACCATGGAATCCCCCCAAGATGGCGGCCAGCCGGATCTGGCACCCGCAACGCCCGATCTGGCCGCAGTCCGGCGCCACCGGCGTATCGCCTTCATCGGCCTCGCGGCGTTCATCGGGCTCATCGCCTTTGCGGTCTACCGCGGCCACGAGGATCGGCAGCTCAACCACTTGCCCGGCGACGGGCCTCTGCCGGTCGCGGTCGCCCGGGTCGGCGCACGCAACGTGCCCGTGGTCATCGAGGCGCTCGGCACGGTGACCCCGCTGGCCACGGTGAACGTGCGCCCGCAGGTCACAGGGCCGCTCGAACGCATCGTTTTCCAGGAGGGCGAGATGGTGCAGGCCGGCGCGCTGCTGGCGGTGATCGATCCGCGGCCGTACCAGGCCACGCTCGATCAGGCGAGAGGCCAGCTGGCGCGCGACCAGGCTGCGCTCGCCAGCGCCGAGATCGACCTCGCCCGCTACAAGCGCCTGCTCGCGCAGGACTCGGTCTCCGAGCAGACCTACACCGATCAGCGCGCCACGGTCGGCCAGGACAAGGCCCAGGTCGAGGCCGATCAGGCCGCCGTCGAGAGCGCGCGGCTGAACCTCTCCTACTGCGATATCACCTCGCCGGTCACCGGCCGAGTGGGGCTGCGCCAGGTCGATCTCGGCAACCT
>JAKCEJ010000024.1 GCA_021838065.1 Pseudomonadota bacterium | reverse complement strand
GCGCGCGCCGTTCAAGGGCCAGCCGGGCCTGCGCCGCGCGCTGACCATGGTGATCAACCGCCACAGGCTGACGCGCTACGTGCTGCGCGCCGGCGAGCGGCCGGCGTACAGCTGGGTGCCCCCCGGTACCGACGGTTATCAGGCGCAGCCGCCCGCGTGGAGCCGGCTCGAGATGGCCGCGCGCATCGCCGCGGCGCGCCGCCTGTACGCGGCGGCCGGCTACTCGGCCTCACACCCGCTGCGGTTCACGCTCGAATACAACACCGGCGAGATCCATCAGGACGTGGCGCTCGCCGTCACGTCCATGTGGCGGCGCGCGCTCGGTGTGCGCGCGCGGCTGCAAGTCGAGGATTTCAGCACCCTGATGCACGACATCGACAGCGGCGAGGCCACCGTGTTCCGCTCAAGCTGGATCGGCGATTACAACGACCCTTACACCTTCGCCCAGTACTTCAAGAGCGACTTCGGGATCAATCTGCCGCACTACGACAGTCCGGCCTACGACCAGCTGGTCGATCGCGCCGAGGCCACGCTCGATCCGGCCCGGCGCGCCGCCCTGCTCGAGCGCGCCGAGCGACTCATGCTGCGCGATCAGCCCATCATCCCGCTCTACTTCTACGTCAGCAAGCACCTGGTCAAGCCGCGGGTGACCGGCTGGTACGACAACGTCATGGACGTCACCTACAGCCGGCAGCTCGGCCTGCGCGCGGCCCCCCGCTGAGCACACGCGCGGCGGCCGGGTCGCCTACTTGCGCCAGAACGTGCGGGTGAAGAGCACGATGACGCTGAAGATCTCGAGCCTCCCGAGCAGCATCGCCGTCGTGCAGATCCAGATCTGCGGCGTGCTGAGCGCATGCAGATTCCACTCGGCATGGCCCGGCAGCCCGTAGGCGGTATTGTTGATCGAGGCCACCACCACGCGGAACGCGGAATCGAACCCCATGCCGGAGAGCAGCATCGCGAACACCAGCAGCGCCAGCGCCATGAAGTAGAGGAAGATGAACGCCAGGATCGCATCGGCCACCCGCTCGGGGATCGGCCGGCGGCCGACACGCACCGGCGCGACGGCGCTCGGGTGCACCAAGAGCTTCAGCTCCCGCTCCGCCTGGCGCGCCAGCACCAGTGTGCGAAACATCTTGATGCCGCCGCCGCTGGTGCCCGTGCTGCACACGATGCCGGAGAGGAACAGCATCCAGATCGGCGCGAACACCGGCCAGTTCGCGAAGCCGGCGTGCCCGGCCGCCACCCACCGGTGGTGGTCGCCATGGAAATGACGTTGAAGGCGGCATAGCGCAGCGAGGTGTTGAACGTCGGATAGACCCCATCGACGAACAGCAGCAGCGCGACGCCGGCGACGCTCAGCGACAGGACGATCGCCATCGCCTTGAATTCGGGATCGTTGCGATAGGGCTTGAGCGTCAGGCGGCGCAGTGCGACGAAATGCCGCGTGAAATTCATCGATGCGACCAGCATCAGCACCATCAGCACGAATTCCACCGCCGGGGAGTGGAAGTAGGCGATGCTGGCATCGTGAGTCGAGAAGCCGCCGAGCGAGACGGCCGAGAAGGCGTGGCAGATGGCGTCAAACCAGGTCATGCCGGCGACGCGCAGGCCGACGATGCCGGCGACGGTCAGCAGCACGTAGACGAGCCACACCGAGCGGGCGGCCTCGGTGATGCGCGGCTCGAGCTTCTGATCCTTCACCGGGCCCGGCGCGTCGGCCTTGGAGAACTCCATGCCGCCGATGCCGAGCAGCGGCATGACACCCATCGCCACGACGATCACGGCGAGCCCCCCGACCCAGATGAGCGAGCAGCGCCAGAAATTCAGCGAGGGCGCGAGCGAGCCGAGGCCGGTGAGCACGGTCGAGCCCGTCGTGGTCAGGCCCGACATGGTCTCAAACAGCGCCCGGGTGAAGGTGAGCCCCGGCATGGCCATCAGCAGCGGCAGTGTCGCGGCGACGGCGAGCAGGATCCAGCCGACCGTCACCAGCAGGAACCCGTCGCGCGGCTTGAGCTCGCGCCGGTACTTGAAGGTGAGGGCCGCCATGCCCGCGCCGAGCGCGGCCGTCAGCGCCGCGCACGCCAGAAAGGTCGCCCACAGCCCATCGCCCGTGATGATCGAGCACACGAGCGGCAGCAGGTAGACCAGGCCGAACGCCGCAAGAATCAGGCCCAGAAAATAGATGATGCCGAGCATGCGTCGCGGACCTAGGGGGCGGTCCGCAGGAACAGCCGCTCGACCGCTTCGATATGACGCCGGTCGGCGAGAAACAGTATGAGGTGATCGTTCGGCTGCACGCGCGTGTCGTGATGCGCCATGAGCACCTCCTCGCCGCGCACGATCGCGCCGATCGAGGCGCCCTCGGGCAGCTCGATCTCTGCGACCATCCGGCCGATGACGCGCGAGTTGCTCTCCTCGCCGCGCACCACGGCCTCGATCGCCTCGGCAGCCCCCCGGCGCAGCGAATGCACGCGCACTACGTCGCCGCGGCGCACGTAGGCCAGGAGCGATCCGATGGTGATGGTCTGCGGCGCGATCGCCACGTCGATGCTGCTGCTCTCGATGAGATCGGCGTAGGAGGGCTTGTTCACGAGCGCCATCACCCGGCGCGCGCCGAGCCGCTTGGCCAGCATGGCCGAGAGGATGTTGGCCTCCTCGGAGTTGGTGATCGCCACGAACACATCGGCGCTGTCAATGTTCTCCTCGATGAGAAGCTCCTCATCGGCTGCATCGCCGGCGAGCACGATGGTGTTCTCCAACATCTCAGACACCAGCTGCGCGCGGCGCGGATCGTGCTCGATCAGCTTGATCTGCGCGCTGCGCTCGAGCACGCGCGCGAGGCGCAGGCCGATGTTGCCCGCGCCGGCGATGAGCACGCGCCGCACGCGCGAATCCTCCCTGCGCAGCTCGTCGATCACGCGCTGGACATTCTCGCTGGCGGCCAGGAAGAACACCTCATCGCCTGCCTCGATGACCGTGTCGCCCTCCGGCGGCACGATGCGTCCGCCGCGGTAGATCGCCACGATGCGCGCGTCGGCCTGCCGGAGATGCTGGGGGATCTCGCGCAGGCTGTGGCCGACGAGCGCCCCGTCCGCCTCCGCGCGCGCGCCGGCGAGAGACACCTTGCCGGCCGCGAACTCGCGCAGCTGGATCGCGCCGGGGTGCTGGATCAGCTGCTCGAGGTATTCGGTGACGAGCTGCTCGGGACTGATGAACACATCGACCGGGATGGCCGTCTCGCTGAACAGCTGCGGCCGCGAGGTGTACTCCGAGGAGCGGATGCGCGCGATCTTGGTCGGCGTACGGAACAGCCGGTAGGCCACCTCGCAGGCCATCATGTTGACTTCGTCGCTATTGGTCAGCGCGACGAGGATGTCGGCCTCGCTGGCGCCGGCGGCCTGCAGCACCGACGGGAAGGACGCGTTGCCCGCGACCGTGTGCACATCGAGGCGGTCCTGCAGATCACGCAGCACGTCCTCGTCGTTGTCCACGACGGTCACATCGTTGGACTCTTCGCGCGAGAAATGCCGGGCCACCGAACGGCCGACCTGGCCGGCGCCGAGGATCAGTATCTTCATAATGGTTCCAGATTCGCGTACTGCATGACCAGCCACTTCGTGCCCTGCCGCTCGAAGTTGACCTGCACGCGGGCCTGCGGTCCGCTGCCCTCGAGATTGAGGATCACCCCTTCGCCGAACTTGCCGTGCCGCACCCGCGCGCCGAGACGCATCCCCGGCATGGGCGGCGGCTCGTTGCGCAGGCTGCGTGAGGCGGAAAGCGGCCGGCGGACGGGCACGGTTTCATAACTTGGCTCGCGGGCGAAGCGGCCCGAGGCCACCGGGCGGCTCACCTGCAGGCGCGGGCGGATCTCCTCGATGAGCTCCTCGGGAGTCTCCTTGATGAAGCGTGACGGCTGGCTGTAGCTGTCGATGCCGTGCAGACGGCGCTGCTCGGCATAGGTCAGATAGAGCTGCTTCATCGCGCGCGTCATGCCGACGTAGCAGAGCCTGCGCTCCTCCTCCAGCCCGTCGAGGTCGCCGATCGAGCGTTGATGCGGGAACAGGCCGTCTTCCATGCCGCACAGGAACACGATGGGGAATTCCAGGCCCTTGGCGGTATGCAGCGTCATCATTTGCACGCAGTCCTCCCAGGCATCCGCCTGCCCTTCGCCCGATTCGAGCGTGACGTGTGCGAGAAACGACTCGAGCGGGGGCAGGTCGGTCTCGAGCGCATCGGCGTTGAAGCCCCGGGCGGCGCTCACCAGCTCCTCGAGGTTCTCCACGCGGGCCTCGCCGCGATCGGCCTTGTCGCGCTTGTGGAACTCGATCAGGCCGCTGACGGTGAGCATGCGGTCGACCTGCTCGTGCAGCGTGAGGCCCTTCACCTCTTCGGCCAGCCGCTCGATGAGCTCGAGAAAGCCGCGCAGCGCCCCCGAGGCCTTCGGGCCGAGCGCCTCGCCGAGACAGGCGCGGGCGGCTTCCCACAGCGGGCAGGCTGCATCGCGCGCTGCGGCGCGGATCGTCTCGAGGCTCTTCGCGCCGATGCCGCGCGTCGGCAGGTTCACCACGCGTTCGAAGGAAGCGTCGTCGCGGCGGTTGGCGATCAGGCGCAGGTACGCGAGCGCGTCCTTGATTTCGGCGCGTTCGAAGAAGCGCAGACCGCCGTAGACCCGGTATGGCATGCGCGCAGCAAGAAAGATCTCCTCGAACACGCGCGACTGCGCGTTCGAGCGGTACAGAACGGCAACGTCACGGTGCAATCCACCGTGCGCGACGTGATCGCGGATGCGCTGACAGACGAATTCCGCCTCATCGCGCTCGTTGAAGGCGGCGTAGAGCCGTATGGGCTCGCCCTGCTCGTCGTTGGTCCACAACGTCTTGCCCAGGCGGCCGGCGTTGTTGGCGATGAGGCCATTGGCGGCGGCGAGAATCGCGCCGGTGGAGCGGTAGTTCTGCTCCAGCCGGAACAGCTTGACGGCCGGGAAGTCGCGCCCGAACTGCTGGAGATTCTCCACCCGGGCGCCGCGAAAGCGGTAGACCGACTGGTCGTCATCGCCGACCACGAACGGGCAGCCGTCGGCGCCGGCGAGCAGCTTCAGCCACGCATATTGGATGGTGTTGGTGTCCTGGAACTCATCGACCAGAATGTGGCGGAAGCGCTGGCGGTAATGCTCGAGCAGCGCCGGCTGATCGCGCCACACCTCGAACGCGCGCAGCAACAGCTCGCCGAAATCGACCACGCCGCTGCGCGCGCACGCATCCTCGTACAGGGCGTAGAGGCGGATCATCTGCGCGCGGATCGGGTCATTGCCCGCCTTGAGGTGCTTGCTGCGCCGTCCCTCGTCCTTGTTGGAGTTGATGAACCACTGCACCTCGCGCGGCACCCAGCGCGTCTCATCGAGCTGCTGCGCCTTGATCAACTTCCTGATGAGGCGCTGCTGGTCTTCCGAGTCGATGATCTGGAAGCTCTCCACAAGCCCGGCCTCGTGCCAATGACGCCGCAGCAGCCGGTGGGCGATGCCGTGGAAGGTGCCGATCCACAGCACCCCGGGCGGCATGCCGAGCAGGCTCTCCACGCGCGCGCGCATCTCGCCGGCGGCCTTGTTGGTGAAGGTCACCGCGAGGATCGCGTGCGGGGAGACGCCCTCGGCCTGGATCAGCCAGGCGATGCGGTGGGTGAGCACCCGTGTCTTGCCGCTGCCGGCCCCCGCCAGCACCAGCACCGGGCCCAGCGGCGCGGTGACGGCGGCCCGCTGGGCCGCGTTGAGGCGCTCGAGGATCGGATCCAGACTCATGGGCGGGGCATTCTACTACCAGCGGTTGCGCAGCTCGCGCAGCCGCAGGAAGACCGTGCGCGCGTCCGGGTGAGCCTCGAGTGCCGGAATCGTCTCGCGCAGCCGCTCGATCAGCGTGGGGCTCTCGAGGCGCAGGAAGGTGTTGATGCGCCGCTCGTCCGCCAGCGTGGTGACGGGCGCTTCAGCCGGATCGGCCGCCCGGACACGCGAGAGGAGGTCTCGCGCCGCCGGGTTGTCCGGCTCGCGGTCGAGCGTGAATTCGAGGTTGCGCACCAGGTATTCGTGGCCCGGAAAAACCCGGGTCGCATCCGCCAGGCGCGCGAGCAGCCGGCTGAAGGTCTCATAGAGGCGCTCCGGATCGCCGCCGTTGTGGCAGTTGCCGGCACCGGCGTTGAACAGGGTATCGCCCGAGAAGAGCGCTGGGCGCTCCCCGTGCGCCAGCAGGCATACGTGCGCGAGGGTGTGTCCGGGGGTGTCCAGGCATTCCAGCTCGACCCGCCCGACCCGAATCACATCGCCGGCCGCGAGCCCTCGATCGACCCCGCCGATGCGCGCCGCGGCGCCCGCGTGCGCCAGGACCTTCGCGCCGGTCGCCGCCACCAGGCCGGCATTGCCGCCGGTGTGATCGCGGTGCTCGTGGGTATTGAGGATCTGGGTGATCCGCCAGCCTTTGGCCCGGGCCCTCTCCCAGCACAGTCGCCACTCGAGCGGGTCGATGGCGAGCGCCTCGCCGGTCTCGGGGCAGGCCACCAGGTAGTGGAAGTTGCGATAGGCGTTGCCGGTCCAGATCCGCTCGATCAGCATGGGGTGAGCATAACCGATCGGCCGCCCGAGCGGCCGATCCGGGGCGTCCTACGCTTGCGGCGCGGGCGCCGCGGCGAGCAGGCCCGCGCCCGGCTCGGCGACACGCAGCGTGCACAGACCCGCGAGCGCCAGGCTCACCCCGCCGAGCACCAGTCCAAAGACCGCGTGGTCGTGGAAGAACGCCTCGAGCAGCACCCCGAGCACGCTCGCGGCGAGCAGCTGCGGGATCACCACGAAGAAATTGAAGATCCCCATGTAGATGCCCATTTTCTCAGCCGGCAGATTGTCGGCGAGCAGTGTGTACGGGAGCGAGAGGATCGAGGCCCAGCCGAACCCGACGCCGAGCATCGACAGCAGCAGCCAATCGGGATCGCGCACCCACACGAAGGAGATCAGCCCGGCGGCTGCGGCAGTCAGATTGATGACGTGCGTCCAGCGCACCCCGGCGCGGCGGACCATCTGCGGGATGACGAGCGCGGCCAGCATGGCGAAGCCGTTGTACGCGCCGAACAGCACGTCCACCCAGTTGGCGCCAGCATTGTAGGCGCTCGAGAGCGGGTTGCTGCTGCCGAACTGCACGGCGGTGACCGCCGGGGTGGTGTAGATCCACAGCGCGAACATGGCGAACCATGAGAAGAACTGCACCCACGCGAGGCGCCGCATCGCCTGGGGCATGCCGTAGAGGTCCGCCATCACCTGCCGGACCATGCCGCGGCTGCGCGAGCGGCTGAGCCACAGGAACAGCACGCCGCCCACGGCCAGGCCGCCGGCGAGCAGATACAACTGCCGGCCGAGGGCAAAGTGACGGATGAGGATGATGCCGGCGGCGCCGAGCAAGAGCAGCAGCAAACCGGGCCGCCACGCACGCGAGACATCCAACAGGCGGCGCACTGGAGGTGAATCGTCGAACGCGCGCAGGCGCTCCGGCGGATATTCGCGCGTGGTCAGCACCGTCCACAACACCGCCGCCACCAGCACGGCGCCGCCGGCGTAGAAGGACAGCCGCACCGTAGCGGGGATTTCGCCGCGGGGCGCGATGTTGGCCACGCCGAAACGCGCCAGCACCCAGGGCAGGACCGAGGACAGCACCGCGCCGAGGCCGATGAACAAGGTCTGCAGGGAGAAGCCGAGCGGCCGCTGGGAGGTGGGCAGCTGGTCGGCGACGAAGGCGCGGAAGGGCTCCATGGAGATGTTCACGGAGGCATCCATCAGCCACAGCATCATCGCGGCGAACCACAGCGCCGGGGAGTCCGGCATGACGAGCAGGGCCAGAGTCGTGAGCAGTGCGCCGGCGAGGAAGTACGGCCGGCGCCGCCCGAATCGCCCCCAGGTGCGGTCGGAGGCATAGCCGATGATGGGCTGCACCAGCAGGCCAGTGAGCGGTGCGGCAATCCACAGGGCCGGGATCAGGGCAAGGTGCGCCCCGAGCGTCTGGAAAATGCGGCTGACGTTGGCGTTCTGCAGCCCGAAGGCGAACTGAATGCCGAGAAAGCCGACCGACATGTTGAGAATCTGCCGGACCGACAGCTCGGGCTTGCTGCTCACCGCCGCGGCTCCTCAGCGAGCGGCGCGATGCGCAGCCCGTAGATCTGCGCGCTGTTGACCGGGCCCGTGGCGCCGCCCTCGCCGCCGGTGTAGTACGCGTAGTGGGCCAGATCGCTCATATTGAACCCGCCGGTGAAGCTGAACGCGCAGTGCGCTCCCGCGCGCGCGCGGAACCGCACCACCGTGGAAGCCTGCTCGCCATGGCTTTGAGGCATGACCAGCGGATACCGCTGCGGGGCGGCGGCGCCGCAGCGGATGACCATGCGCCGCACCGCGGCGGTGATGCCGGTGCTGATCGGACCATGGGCATTATCGTAATCCACCCAGGCTAGATACACCCCGGAGCGCGGCGCGGTCCAGTGCCGCGGCCAGGCCGAGCCCACCGTACTGACCGGCCCGACGCAGCGCGAGCGGCTGTGCAGCGACTGCAGTCGGTCCGCCCCGAGCGCGGTGAGGCTAAAGCACTGCAGCCCGCCGCTGCGCGCTACGGAAGCCCGCCCCGAGATCGGTCCCCAGCGCCGCCCGTTGACGTACAGGATGCCCGCAACGTGCGAGCCGATGCGCCAGCGCGTGCCATCCGCCGTCACCGCCGGAGCGGGCGGCGTGGCCGGCAGATACATCGGCGCATGCAGCCGCAGCGGAGCGGAATCGACGTGGCGGCTCACGAGCCGAACCCGCGTCACGCGGCCCTGCCGGCGGACCGTCCCGGCCACGAGGAGATTGCCGCTGATGCGCGCCGGCCGCACGAGCACGATTTTGCGCGCGCCCAAGCTCAGACTGATGGTCCGGCCGGTGCCAAAGAGCATCGGCACCAGGGTCGCGGGCAGCTCGGGGTGAACGTTGCCGTCGTCGCGCACGCCGAACACCCCGCGCACTACCATGTCGAGATAGCCGGCCACGGACCAGAGCTGCCGGCGCGAGTCGACCACGGGCCCCCCGAGCCGGCCGGGCACGTGCGTCGATTGCTCGAGCAGCGAGAAGTTCTCCATGTTCGAGCCGGTGAGCGCCGCGCCGCGCACCAGCGAGCGCAGCTCATGAGCGATGAGCGGCACGTCCTCGACGCGCCGCGCGGCGCGCAGGGTGAATTCGCTGACGAACGGCCAGATGGCGCGATTATGATAGATGGGCTGATCCCGCCGCTCCGGCCAGATCACCGGGCTGCCAGCCGGCCACGCCGGATAACGCGCGAGCACGCGCTGCGCGCGCGCTGGCGGAGCCACACCGCTCGTGATCGCCAGATCGAGGCCGAGCAGATCGTAGGCGTCGTAAGGGGCCGGATGCACCCGCCCGCCGATGTAGCTCATGTACAGGCCCTGCGCAGGCTGCCAGAAGCGCCGGTTGATAGCCCGCTTCAGTGCCGCCGCCTGCGCCGCATAGCGGCGTGCCAGAGCTGCGTGCCGCCGTTGGCGCGACATCCAGGCGGCCAAGCGCAGCGCATCGTAATGCAGCACGTTCGTCGACAGCGAGAACGACTGCGCGATGAACACCACGTTGTGCGCCGTCCACTGCGGATAAGTCTGTTGGCGCCAGTCGAGAAACGACGTCTCGCCGCGATACAGGCCGACGTGCGGATCGAAGGTATAGCGGCGGTCCTGAGCCAGAGTGTCCTTGAGCGCCTGGTAGACCGTGCCGGCGAAGCGAGGCTCGCCGAGCAGATGCCGCGCGCCAAGGAACCACACGATCCGATCGGTGCTGACCGGCCAGCTGCCGCCCGAGCCGGTGTCCTCCATGATGTAGAGTCCTTGGCGCACGCCGCTCGCGCGCGCCGGCGAGAGCTTGAACAGCAGCGAGGTGCGTGCGCGCCGCGGATCGAACCGCCACAGCGCAAGGTCAGTGGAGTAGGACAGATCGCGCGTCCAGGCGAATGGCCACTCCTTGCCCGCGATGAAGCAGCGGCACGGGATCGGCTTGCCGTGATTGAAGGCCGGATCGTGTATGGCGCTTACGGAGTCCTTGCGCAGGTCCGACTGGGCCATCGCGAACAGCGCGTCGAACAGCATGCTGGCGGTATGCGCCCGATCGCGCTGCGGCCGGATGGTGCGCGTGCGGGCCGGCGCATGCAGCACATAGCCGCCGCCGGGCAATCGCGCGACGCGCGCCTCGTGGCCCCGCCAGGTGAGCGTGGTATGCCAGTTGCCGGCGAGGGCGGGCATCGCCGCCATCGCAACCGCTGCCGTCAGCGCGGCCCGCACGCCGGTCCGGGTGACTGCGCGCACCGTGCCGTCGATCCGCCGCGGCGGTCCTGTCCTTCGCGTGTCGCTGTTCATTGCTCGAGAATCGCTCCGGAATCGGCCGGGAGGGTCACGGTCACATTACCATTGTCGACGGTATAGGCGGTGCCCGAGAGCAGGTCCGTCACCGTCGACCCGTCGGTCATGCTGAGCTGCCATACCGGCACCGTCACGCTGTGCGCGCTGGCATCGGCATTCAGCACCACCGCGATGCGGTTGTTCGCATCGAACCGGCCATAGGCATAGACATCATCGGTGTCATCGGCAATCAAGCTCATGAACGAGCCAGTGCGCAGTGCCGGGTACGTGTCGCGGATGGAAATCAGTTTGTGCGTCAGCGCCACCGGCGGATCGGAGAGCGTGGCCTTCGACCAGTCGAAAGTGCGCCGGTCGTCCGGATCGTTCTCCCCTTGCATCCCGTACTCATCGCCGTAGTAGATGGTCGGCGTACCCACGTACGTGAACTGGAAGATCATGGCGAGCTCGGTCTTCGCCAGATTGTCGGCGCAGCGGGTCGTGAAGCGCGGCGTGTCGTGAGTTCCGAGCTCGTTGGTCATCGTCTCCTGCGCGTTCACCGGCAGATCCGCCCGAGTGCCGCGCAGCCAGCTGTCGAACTGCGTCACGTCGATCGAGGCGCTCTTGCCGCTCTCATCGACGCCGCACAGCCACTCCGAAAGCGGATCGGTGAATCCGTTGTAGTTCATGGCGCCATCCCACTGGTTGCCGTTGTCGAGCCACGGCGCCGGATCTCCCCAGTACTCCCCGAGGATCTCGGCATTGGGATTGACCGACAGCACCGCGGTGCGCAGCTCCTCCATGATCTGGTGATTGGTGGCGTCCGAGCCGCCGTTGCCGTCCGCATCCAGCATCTGCGCCGAGTCGAGCCGCCAGCCGTCGATACCGTAGGGCGCCTTCAGGTAGGTCTGCACCACGGAATTGGCTCCGGCGTAGATCTGATCGCGGACTGCGCTCGACCCGTAGTTGAGCTTGGGCATGGTCGGCACGGAGTTCGCGAAGGTCGAGTACTGGTTCGGCCAGCTCTGGAAGGTATACCAGGAGTAGTACGGGCTCGACTGCGACTGGTAGGCGCCGGTCACCGAGCAGGTAAACGTTCCGTAGGTTTCCCTGCCGAACCAGCAGTTCGAGTCACCGCTGTGGTTGAAGACGCCGTCGAGAATGAGGTAGCCCGCGGGTCCGCTGGCACTGCTGTGCACATCCTGAATCAGCGTCTCGAGGTCGCTCGCCGTGCCGAACGCGGGATCGACTTTGTAGTAGTCGGCCGTGTCGTACTTGTGGTTCGAGGGCGCCTCGAAGATGGGGGTCAGGTAGAGAATGTCCGCCCCCAGGGTCTGCTTGATGTAGCTGAGCTTCTGATCGATCCCGGCAAGGTCGCCGCCGAAGAACACCTCGGCGTTGCAGCCGGGAGTGGTCGCATAGACGCTCGTCCCCCAGGCATGCTGCTCGGTGGCGCAGCCCGCATAGGTATATTGGCCGCTCGTGACGTCGTTGGCGGGATTACCGTCGAAGAAGCGGTCGACGAAGATCTCGTACATCACGCCGTTTTTCATCCAGTCCGGCGTCTTGAAGCCCGGAATGACGAAAAAGTCCCCCGACGAGGGCTCGATCGCGCTGGCCCCGTCGGCGTTGTACCAGAGCGTCTGGGAGCCGTTGCCGATCTCGAACCGGTAGTACTTCTCGGATGCACTCGCCGGGATGGTGCCCTGCCAGTAATCGAACCGTCCGGTCGGATCGGTCGAGGTGATCTGCATCGGTACGTAGTGGAACGACCCGTCCGCCGTATCGTAGTACTTGATGTTCGCACTGGTGACGTTGCCGTGGCCGGTACGCAGCGTCACGGTCACCGCATCGGTCGCGCTGGGCTCGATGTTGCTGTCGTACATCGAGCCCTGGTCGGAGAACAGGTCGGCGGTGTGGATGGTGCTCGCCGCCGCGGGGGCGCTGCCGCTGCCGGAGCTGCTCGATGCGGCGGCGGGCGCGCCACCCCCGCCACAGCCTGCCAGCAGCGTCGCCGCCATGAAGACCCCGATCGCAGAGGCGCGTCGCGGAACCCGTAATCGCAGAGCGTTCAAGTCGGACATCAGTGTTTCACTCTTATTTGCATGCGTATGCCGTCATGACGAGTCGAGTGTCCGCCGGCCTGCGACGGCCAGCGGCCGTCTACTGCTCCAGTATGGCGCCGTGGTGACCGCGAAGCGTGATGTGCACGGCGCCGCTCGCGACCGGGTAATCCTTCCCGGTGAGCAGGTCCTTGACCTTCGACCCGTTGCCGTCGCTCACCTGCCACACGGGTACGGCGATCGTCCGCGGTTTCGGCGAGTTGTTCAGCACCACCGCAATGCGGTGCGTGCGGTCGAAGCGTCCAAATGCATAGACATTACGCGCATCGTCCGTGAGCAGTGTGATGAAGGAGCCAGTGCGCAGCGCCGCGTACCGATGGCGGATCGCGATCAGCCGATGGGCGAGCGCCACCAGCGGGTCCTTCAGCGTCGCCTTCGACCAGTCGAACGTCCGCCGGTTGCCGAAGGGCGCAGGCCCCTTCATGCCGTATTCATCACCATAGTAGATCGTCGGTGTGCCGACGTACGTGAATTGGAAGATCATGCCGAGCTCGCTCGTGGCCGGCACGCCGCCGCAGCGGGTGGCGAAGCGCGGCGTATCGTGCGTGCCGAGCTCGTTCGTCATGGTCTCCTGTGCGTTCACGGGCAGATCCGCCCGCGTGCGATGCAGCCAGGCGTCGAACTGAGTGACATCGATCGCCGCGGGTTTGCCGTCCTCGTTCACTCCGCACATCCACTCCGAGACCGGGTCGGTGAAGCCGTCGTAGTTCATGGCGCCGTCCCACTGCTTGCCGTCGTCGAGCCACGGGGAAGCGTTGCCCCAGTACTCCCCGAGTATCTCGGCGTGGGGATTGACGGACAGCACTGCCGTGCGCAGCTCGCGCATGATCTGATGATTAGTCGCATCGCTCCCCGGACCGCCGTTGGCGTCGAGCATCTGTGCGGAGTCGAGCCGCCAGCCGTCGATTCCGTAGGGCGCCTTCAGATAGGTCTGCACCACGGAGTGCGGGCCCGCGTAGATCTGCTCGCGCACCGGCGAGCCCGGAGCGCCGTAGTTGAGCTTCGGCATCTCCCTGACGGTGAAGAACATAGAGTATTTCTTCGGCCACTTCTGGAACGTATACCAGGAATGGTAGGGGCTCGACTTCGATCGGTAGGCGCCGACCACGTTGCACGAGAGGTGCTCATAGGCGTAGCGGCCGAACCAGCAATTGGCGGCCCCCGTGTGATTGAACACACCGTCGAGGATGACGTAACCCTTCGGGCCGTTGCTGGCGCTGTGCACCGCGTGGATCAGCTTCTCCAGGGTTCCTGCGGTGCCGAAGGCGGGATCGACCTTGTAGTAATTTGTGGTGTCGTACTTGTGGTTGCTCGGGGACTCGAATATCGGCGTGAGGTAGAGAATATTGGCCCCGAGCGTGTCCTTGATGTAATCGAGCTTCTGGTCTATTCCAGCCAGATCACCGCCAAAGAAGACTTCGGCGCCACAGCGGCGGACCGTGGGGCGCGTGCTCGTGCCCCACGCGTGCTGCTCGGTTGCGCAGCCGTGGAACGTGTATTGGCCGTTGGTGACGTCGTTGCGCGGATTGCCATCATAGAAGCGATCGACGAAGACCTCGTACATCACGCCGTTCTTCATCCAGTTCGGCGTGTGATAGCCCGGGATGATGTAGAAATCCCCAATGGCGGGCTGGATGGCGCTGGCGCCGGCCGCGTTGTACCAGACCGTCTGCGAGCCATTGGTGACCCTGAACCGGTAGTATTTCTCCGAAGCGCTCGCCGGGATGGTTCCGCGCCAATAATCGAATTTTCCGGTCGGATCCGTCGCCGATTTCGTCATCGGAACGTACCGAAATGTCTCGTCGCCGGTGTCGTAATACTTGATGTCGACGGCAGTGGCGTTGTCGTGTCCGGTGCGCAGTGTGACCGTGACGGGCTGTGTAGCGCTCGGCTGCTGATTGCTGTCGAACATCGGCCCCTGATCCGAGAACAGCTCGCGCCAATGGATGTTTCCGTTGGTGCCGCAGGCCAGCGCCCTGCCGCTGGCGCCGAGCAGCACTCCAGACAGCAAAACGAGCATGAGCCATGGAATCCCGCATGACGGCCGGATGCTGTGACAGTCGTTTTGACGATTCATCGCTGTTCCCCTAGACGTTGGCCGTCCATCGGCTCTTGCTCCCCGTCGTCGTCGTCGGGCACGCACCGCTCTGCGTCGGCTCAGCTCCGGTCAGCCCGGATTCATCCCGGCGCACGCGCCCGGCCCGGGACCCCGGGGCCGGGCGCGTGCGGAGCTTCGTTCAGTCAGATCGTCGGCCCTGCTGGCGGCTGTCCTCCTTGATGCTCACGCGGTAGGGCTTACCGGCGGGCAGATCGATAAACGTGAGGGACGCGACGCGGTTGTGGCCGCGCGCCCAACAGACCGTCGTGCAGCCGCTGAGCGCCGCCGGATTGGCGGCGGGGTTCAGCGCGCGGCCGTCGACACTCACGGCGCCGGCGTGAACCCGTTGCACGACGAACAGATAGCGTTGCAGCGCGGGTTTGTACGTTCCGCGCACTGGGCCGACGGTGAGGTGAACGGTCCGGCCGAGCGCCTGGGTGCCGAGACGCTGCAGGAAGTACTGTCCGTGCTCGTAGGCATAGGTCTCGCCGTTGTCGTCGTAATAATCGAAGTGCGTGGCTCGTTTGTCCGGGAATACTTCCACGGTGAGCTGGGTCACCGGATGCTGCCCAACGTACTGCATCAGTGGCTGGGTCGGAATGATCGCTCCCTGGCGGACGAACAGCGGAATGTCCATCCAGGTCTTATAGTCGAGCGCCAGGGTATAAGTCCTGCCGCCCCGGTAGATCTTGCCGGTGAGAAAATTGGTCCAGGTGCCGGGCGGAAGGTACAGGTGCTTGACACGCTGATGGCGGTGCACCACCGGCGAGACGAGCAACCACTTGCCGAACATCCAGGCGCTGTAGTCGTTGCGCACGTGCGGATCCTGCGGCCAGGAGAAGGTCAACGGACGAACGAGGCCGATGCCCGTGACGTGCTCGTGCCAGGCATTCGAGTAGATGTAGGGCATCAGCCGGTAGCGCAGATCGAGCGCCGCGGTGGCGGCGCGCGCCGCGGTGCCGCCGTAAATCCACGGCTGTCGACGCTGCAAGTGGCTGCCGTGGACGCGGCAGATCGGGGCGAAGGCGTCGAACTCGAGCCAGCGGGCGTAATTCTCCGAGGAGGGATGCAGATGAAAGCCGCCGCCGTCCATGCCCCACCACATCTCACCGACGTCGATGGCGCTCAGCATCCGCTGGCGCTGCGCGGCCATGCTGGCGAAGCCGCTGCGGATGTCCCCGGACCACAGGCCGTAGGCATAGCGCTGTGCGCCGAGCCAGAAGTTGCGGTTCAGCGACCAGACACGTTCCTTGAAGTACTTGCGCTGACCGTCGTAGAGGGCGCGCTGCATGTTGAAGAACTGCGTGTCGTGGCCGGTCTCATCGTCCTCGTCGTTCCACCAGCCGACGATGCCGGTCTCGAAGCTGTGCCGCAGCGCCGGGTTGAAGAACCACTTGCGGGTCGCCGCCTTGTCGAAATCGAGGGTCTTCACCGGCTTGTGCGAGAAATAGTCAATGCTCGCCTTCTCGCCCGGCATCCACAGATGATGCTCGGTGGCGTACCGCCCCTCGATCGTGTTCACGTGGATGCGCGGCTTCATGATGCCGATCAGATGAATGCCGAGTGCGGTGAGCTCACGGTCGAGCTTGCCCGTCGGACCATCGGGAAACTTCTTGCTGTTCCAGCGGAACTCGCCGTAATTGTTCTGCCCCCAGGCCTTCCAGTCGAAGTCGAGCGAAAAGGCGTCGATCGGAATGTGCAGCGCTCGGTAGCGGTGGATGATGCGCAGCAGTTCCCCTTCGTTGATGCCCCACTGGCTGTTGATGAAGCCAAACGACCACTTGGGAAACAGCGGCGCATGGCCGGTAAGCACGTCCAGAGTGGAGAAGATGCGCTTCGGCGCGCCGAGGATCAGGTAGTAATCGAGGTCCGGGCGTGTCTCGCGCAGCACCTGAATGCTGCCGGGCGTGAGATCAAACAGGGTCTTCTGACTGTCGATGAGCACGGCGACTCCCGCCGGGCTCCACACCAGCGGCGCTCCGGCGTC
>JAKCEJ010000284.1 GCA_021838065.1 Pseudomonadota bacterium | reverse complement strand
GGCGCGCCTCGGCCGGATCGGCACGCTGGTGCGCAAGGAGTGGCGGCAGATGATCCGCGATCCGGCCAGCATCGCCATGGGCGTGGTGCTGCCGGTCATTCTCATCCTGCTGTTCGGCTACGGGCTGTCGCTCGATGTGAAGAATGTTCCGATCGCGGTGCTCAACCAGGACGGCTCGGGGCTCGCCGGCAGTCTGATCGGGCGGCTGCAACTCTCCCCATACTTTGCGCCCCGCGGCGTCACTTCGCTGCACCAGGCCGAGCAGCTGCTGCTGCGCGGGCGCGTCTCGGCGATCTTCACCGTGCCGCCGCTGTTTGCCCGCCAGGTGCGCGCCAGCGGGGCGAGTGTGCAGCTGATCGTCTCCGGCGCCGATGCCAACACCGCACGGATCATCGAGGGCTACGTGACCGGCGTCATCGAGGCCTGGTCGGCTCAACGCGCCCCGGGGCTCCTCGCACCGGTGCAGGTGCAGAGCCGCGTGTGGTTCAACGCTGCCAACGACAGCCGGTACTTTCTCGTGCCAGGGCTGATCGTGCTCGTGATGACTCTGATTGGGGCGTTTCTCACCGCCATGGTGGTGGCCCGCGAGTGGGAGCGCGGCACGTTCGAGGCGCTGTTCGTCACGCCGGTGCGGGGCACGGAGATCCTGCTCGGCAAGACCATCCCGTATTTCGTGCTCGGCATGGCGGGTCTGGTGTTGTGTGTGCTTGCCGGACGCTTCCTGTTTCACGTTCCGTTGCGCGGCTCGGTGGCGGTGCTCTTCGCCGGTTCGGTGCTGTACGTGCTGGTGGCGCTCGGCATCGGCCTGCTGATCTCCTCGGCGGTCAAAAACCAGCTGGTCGCGAGCCAGGTAACCTTGCTCGCCACGTTTATGCCCGCTTTCATGCTCTCGGGGCTGCTGTTCGACCTGCGCAGCATGCCCGCGCCGATTCGTGTGGTCACCTATTTACTGCCGGCGCGTTACTACGTGGCGCTGTTGCAAACGACGTTTCTTGCCGGCGATGTTTGGGCAGTGATCGTGCCCAATGCACTCGCGCTGCTCGCCATGCTCGGGGTGCTCGCGTTCGCGCTCGGAGCCATCACCCGCAAGAGGCTCGCCTGAATGCTGCCGCTGACCCTCAGACGCATTGTGGCGCTCACCCGCAAGGAGCTGCTCGCGGTGCTGAAGGACCGCCGTACGCGGCTCAGTCTGCTGATACCGGTGCTGGTGCAGACCCTCGTGTTCGGCTATGCGGCCAGTTACGATCTGAGCCGGGTGCCCTACGTGCTGTTCGCCCGCGATTCGGGCGAGGCGGCGAGTGCGCTCATCGCCCGCTTCGACGGCACTGGGCTGTTTCGGCGGGTGGCCACGGTGACCCGTGAGCGGGATCTGCGCGCCGCAATCGATGCGCGGCGCGCATTGCTCGCAATCAGCATTCCACAGGATTTCTCGCGGCGGCTCGCCGCCGGCCGGAGCGCCGAGGTGCAGCTGATTGCCGACGGACGTAACTCCAACACCGCCAACACTGCGCTCGGTTACGCGCAGGCGATCATCTCGGCATTCAATGCGCACTGGCGTGCCGAACACGGCGCCTCGCCGCCACCGGTGCGTCTGCTCACACGGGCGTGGTTCAATCCGAATCTCGTGACGCGCTGGGACATGGTTCCGGGCCTGATCGGTACTCTGACGCTGCTGCAGACACTGCTGCTCACCGCGATGTCGGTGGCGCGGGAGCGGGAGCAAGGCACGTTCGATCAGCTGCTCGTCACCCCGATGCGTCCGGCGGAGATCATGGCCGGCAAGGCGTTGCCGGCGATGCTGATCGGCATCACGCAGGCGAGCGGTGTACTGCTGGTGGCGCAGCTGTGGTTTCGTATCCCGTTCGAGGGATCCTTCGCTGTCCTTTACGGCGGACTCGTACTGTTCGTGCTCGCGGCCGTGGGCATCGGGCTGGTAGTCTCCGCACTCTCGTATACGATGCAGCAGGCGATGCTCTATTCGTTCGTGCTGCTGATGCCGTTCACGCTGCTCTCGGGCCTGACCACCCCGATCGCCAATATGCCGCGCGTTCTGCAGTACTTCACTCGGGTCAACCCGCTGCGCTACGCTATCGACATCGCCCAGCGGGTGTATCTGGAGGGCGCAGGTCCCCGGCTGCTGCTGCCGGATCTGTGGCCCCTGGCACTGATGGCCGTGGTCACGCTCAGCGCCGCTTCGTGGATGTTCCGTCATCGACTGCAATGACCACCGTGACACAGAAATAGGGATTGCCGTATGCGCCGCCTCATCTCCATCCGCTCCCCGGGCGCTCTTGCCGCAGCCGCTGCGCTGCTGCTCGGCGGCTGTGCCGTCGGGCCGAACTTCGTCAAACCCAAGGCCCACGTTCCGGCGCACTGGTCGGCGACCGCAGAGCGCAACGGCACCGAGGGCGCCTCGCGCGTCAGTACGCGCGAGCCGGCGAGCATCGCCTGGTGGACCGAGTTCCACGATCCGCTGCTCAGCACGCTGGTGCGCCAGTCGGCCGCGCAGAATCTCGATGTGCGCGAAGCGGTGTTGCGCGTGCGCGAGGCCGAGGCACAGACCCAGGTGCTCGCCGGGGCGCTCTGGCCGAGCCTCTCGGCCAATGCCGCGTGGAGCCGCCAACGGGTGAGCACTAACACGCCGAACGGCTTTCTCTTCAGCGGCAAGTTTCCAGGCCTGCCGGCGAACATCACGGACCCGTACAACCAGTACCAGCTCGGCCTCGGACTGTCGTGGGGACTCGACTTGTTCGGCGGCACGCGCCGGGCGGTCGAGGCCGCCCATGCGCAGACCGAAGCTGCGGTTTACGATGCGCGCGGCGTGGCGCTCACCATGGCGAGCGATGTGGCGCAGACCTATATGGAGCTGCGCGGGGCGCAGCTTCGCAAGGCCATCCTCGAGCGTACGCTCGCCACGCAGCGCGCATTGCTGAAGCTGACGCGCGACCGTTATGAGGCCGGTCTGACTTCCAACCTCGATGTGCAGAATGCCGCCACGGAGCTCAATACCACTCGCGCGCAGCTGCCGATCGCCGATGAGCAGATCACGCTCGACATCAATCAGCTGAGCAAGCTCATGGCCCGGCCTCCGGAGGCGCTGCGCGCCGAGCTGGTGCGTGCCCGGCCGGTGCCGCCGGTGCCCCCGGTGGTGCCAATCGGCCTGCCGTCCGATCTGCTGCGCCGCCGTCCGGACATTCTCGCCGCGGAGGCCAACCTGCATGCCGCGACCGCAGAAATCGGTGTGGCGGTTTCGGAGTTTTTCCCGCGCATCACGCTCACCGCCGGCGGCGGCTTTCAGTCCGAGGGGCTGAGCCAGCTCATCGACACGGCGAGTCACTTCGCGAGCTTCGGTCCGGCAATCGACCTGCCGATCTTCCAGGGCGGGCGCATCCGCGCCACCGTGCACCTGCGGCGGCTGCAGGCCAAGCAGGCCGCCGTGAGCTATGCGCGCACGGTGCTCAACGCGCTGAATCAGGTCGAGGATACGCTGGCCGCCTACGGTGCCGATCAGCGCCAGCGCGTCGCGCTCGAGGCGGCCGTGCGCTCGAGCCGCAATGCGCTCGCCCTGGCCCGTCAGCGCTATACCAGCGGCATTGCCAATTTCATCGTAGTGCTCGATGCGGAGCGCACCGAACAGCAGAGCGAGCTGGCGTTGGCGAGCGCCACGACGGCCGTGTCGCTGGATCTGGTCCGTCTGTACAAAGCAATGGGTGGCGGCTGGCAGAGCGCGCACCTGATGGCCGCGGGGCCCACCGCCCGGCACGACTGAGCGGACCGGCGCGAGCGCCGCGCTCTGAACCGCTGATGAGGAGCAAACGATGAGCGAGCCATTCGAGACGATCAGTCAGCACCGCTGCTTCGGCGGCACCGTCGGCTTCTACCGTCACCAGGCGGCGAGCACGCAGAGCGCGATGCGCTTTGCGGTGTTCA
>JAKCEJ010000283.1 GCA_021838065.1 Pseudomonadota bacterium | reverse complement strand
CCGCGTCGCATCGTACTGCCGCAGCGAGAAGTCAAACGAACCGTCTCCCGGGGATGGCACCCATGCATCGGCATGCGCGCCGATCGTCAGCGCTCTGTAAATCAGAATGAGGACACCGAGGCGCCACATCTGACGCCCCCGGATGTTGCGTGCACCGCTCATGCGGAAGCAACGAGGCGCAGGTTCGCATTCGGCGGCGCATCCCCATGGGCCTGCCACAGATTCGCATACGTGCCCGCCGTGCTGATCAGTTCTGCATGAGTCCCACTCTGTGCAATCTGACCATGCTCGAGGACCAGGATGGTCTCTGCAGATGTGACGGTAGCGAGCCGGTGCGCGATCAGCAGCACCGTGCGCCCGTGAGCCAGAACCTGCAGGGCATGCATCAGGCGCCGCTCGGTCGCCGGGTCAACGCTACTGCTCGGCTCGTCGAAGATCACGACCGCAGCGTCGCTCAGCAGCGCCCGAGCGACGGCAACGCATTGGCGTTGCCCTCCCGAGAGCGTCGCGCCGCGCTCACCGACCGTCGAATCGAACCCTTCCGGCAATGCCGCGATCAGCTCATCGACCCCGGCGGCTTTCGCCGCGGCGATGGCCTCGGCGCGGCCGGCCCCCTCGCGCCCGTAAGCGATGTTGGCCCAGACGGGCGCGTGGAACAGCAGCGGCTCTTGCGGGATCATCGCGACCCGCGTCCGCACGAAGCGCAGACTGAGCTCGCGCAAATCTCGCCCGTCGAGCAGCACTGCACCGCGTTGCGGATCGTGAAACCGGGCCGCCAGTGCGGCGATGGTCGACTTGCCCGCCCCCGTCGTACCGACGAGCGCCACCATCCGTCCGGGCTGCAGCGCAAAGGATATGTCTCGAACGGCGGGTGTATCCGTGCCATAGCTGAACGACACCGAGCGGAATTCGACGTGACCCGCGCAATGCTGCGGCGTCAGCGCACCGTCGCACTCGCGGATCGCACCAGTTTCTGCCCGATACTCGGCGATGCGCTCAATGGCGACAGCTGCGCGGCCGAACACCCGCCCGGCCTTGGCCAGCTGACGCGCCGGCGCCGCGATCGCCCGCAGATAGGCGAGAAAGACCAGCAGATCGCCCGCGGTGAGCGATCCTTTCAGCACCAGCAGGGCCCCGTACCAGGCGATACCACCGGTCGCAACCGCAATCGCCAGGTTCATCGACGGCGCAAACCCGGCCTGCGCGCGATTGCCGCTCAGCGCCGCCTCGAGCACCGAGTGCGCTCGAGCGGTGAACTGCCGCTCCTCGTGCTGCTCACGCGCGCACGCCTGCACGAGCTGGATGTTGCCGAGCACCTCCTGCGTCGTGCCGCTCTGCTCCCCCTCGCGCCGCCGGGTAAGGCGTGCGGCGCTGCGAATCTCGCCGGCAAAGTGGTGGGCGATCCACATCAGCACCGGGGCGATGGCCAGGGTGAACAGGCCGTAGCGCCAGTTCATCGCCAGCAACACGGCGAAGACTCCGCAGATCGTCAAAACGTGCGGCAGCAGATCCAGTCCCACCGCCGCGACGAACTGCTGCAGCGCGTTGACGTCGCCGCCGATCCGCGCGGCCAGCTCGCCGCTGAGACGCTGGCGGTGAAACGCCAGCGGGAGACGCAGCAGGTGCGAGAAGAAGTCGCGACGGACCGAAAAGCCGATGCACTGAGCGGCATCGAGCAGCAGCCGGTTGCCGAGATACGCCAGACCCGCTTCGGCGAGTCCGAGCAGAAGAATCGCCAGACCCAGGGCATGCAGCAGCTCGAGCCGGTGCGTCAGCGGGTTGGGCAGGATCGCCGCCGCCCATAGGCCGAGCGGCTTGTGGAAAATGACGCTGTCGACGATGAACTTCAGCGGCCATGGGAGCAGCAGCAGGACCCCCGCCCGCAACGCCATCGCCGCCGAACCTGCACCCAGGCGTCGCCATTCGCCGCGGATGTATGGGCCGATCCAATGCAGTGTCTGCGATCGTGCCCCGCTCACGCCGCTGCTCCCATGCGAGCTTCACGCACGAGCTCGGTCACGCGCTGAGCGATTCGGTCCCAGCCGCGCCCGGCGACGCTTGCCTGGGCTTCCCGCCCCATCGCGGTGCGCAGATCCTGATCATCGAGGATCTTGAGGATTGCGCGCCGGCAGTCCGCCGCATCATCCGGGTGGTACAACAGTCCCGTCCTGCCCTCTGCGATGAGCTCGGCCAGCTGACCCAGACGCGGGGCAACGACCGGACGACCACAGGCCAGAGCCTCGATCACCTTCAGGGGTGAAAAGTAGAAACCAGCCGCGGCCTGATAGGGGGCGACCACGACGTCGCAGGCCGCAGTCCACCCCGGAATGTCCGCATGCGGCACACGACCGGCGAGCGTCACGCTCTCGCGGCATGGCGCAACAGATACCCTGTTGCGGAACTCCTCCGACCGCGGCCCCTCGCCGACCGCCAGAAGATGCACATCCCGTACCCTGGCGATGGCTTGGTACACCTCGAGCAGCAGATCCGTGCCATGCCAGGATTTGAAGCTTCCGACGAAGCCGATTACGCCGGTGTCCGGCCCGACTCCGAGGCGCGCCCGGATCCCCTCGCGCTGCATCCTGCCAGCGGCAAAGCGCCCTAGGTCCACTCCATTAGCCATCACCTGGATGCGCTGCGCTCGCTCCGGCACCAGAGCCTCGATGTACGCTTTGACGGCCTCGGACACCGCGACGATCACATCGGCACTGGCGAAGGAGACCGCTTCCATGCGCCGTGCGAGCGATTCCAGGCTCAAGCCGCGGAAGCGCTTCTGCTCTTCGGCGAGCGGCGCATTGACCTCGAGAACCCGCGGACAATCGAAGCGCGCCGCAATCCGCGCACCAGCGCTGGAAAAGAGCGCGTGGCGCTCGTAGATGAAATCCGGCCTGAAGTTGCGGGCCCCGAGTTCGCCATACACGCGATCACCGACCGACCGATCGTAGGCGAGCTTGGCAAGCTCGCCGGCAAGCACCGCCCCATCCGACCCGGAGGCTGCTGCGCTGCGCTCCCGAGCGACTCCATCTGCGCACTCTCCCGGGCGTTGCGGGGCGAGTTCGATGAGCGCCGCCGGCGGGCCCGCGTTGCCCTGCCCAGCCCGAGCGCAGACCACGACAACTTCGTGTCCGAGAGCCGCCGCCGCCCGAACGAACTCGCGCACATGCACCGAGGCGCCCTTGTCCCCGAGTACGGGAATGCCGCGGTCGAAATTCAGATACAGGATTCTCACCGCGCGCCCTCCCCGATCACCGGCGCACTGACTTCGGCCCGGGCCGCTCTGGCCTCTCCCGGCACCGCATCTTGTGCGCAACACCGCGGGTGGCGCATCAAGTCATGGAGCCCGCGCGTGGTCTGCCACAGATCGAAGTGACGGCGCAGCACATCGCGCGCCGCCCCCGCCAGGGATTCGCCGAGCTCCCGATCCTCGAGCAGGCGCTTCATCGCGGACGCGAGCGCCGCTGGATCCCGTGACGGCGCAAGCAGACCCGTCTGTCCGTGCCGCACCAGCTCCGGAATTCCCGACACATCCGTTGCGACGACCGGCACGCCGACGGCCATCGCCTCGGCGATGACATTCGGAATTCCGTCCCGGTCACCGTCGTCGGCGATGCGCGGCGCCAGTACGAACAGATCCGCCTCCCGGTAGCGCGTGATCAGCTCACGATGAGTCATCGCGCCGCAAAGTCTGACCCGATCGGCGAGATCCCGGCGGCGCACTTCCCCGAGCAGCGCCTCGTGCAGCGGACCCGAGCCGACGACCTCGCACTCGAATTCGACTCCCTGATCGCGCAGCAGCGCACACGCGGCGAGCAGATCCTCGTGACCCTTCTTCGGAACCAGCCGTCCGACCGCCAGGACTCTTGGCCGATGACCGGCAGGCCTCACCGGACGCGCCTCGGCGCACGCGAAGCTCTGCAGATCGATCCCGTGATAGACCAGATGAATCCGGCGCGGATCG
>JAKCEJ010000282.1 GCA_021838065.1 Pseudomonadota bacterium | reverse complement strand
CCGGAAGGCCTGCACCAGCTCCTGCTGGCGCCGCGACGGCACCGGATCGTAATGGCTGAGCGCCATGACGTAGGTGCCTTGCCCGCCGGTGAGCGCCTTCAGGCGCGACTGGTACTCGGTGATCTCCGCGAGCGGCACCAGTGCCGAGACGGTCGCGAGCCTCCCCGGCAGCGCCTGATTGCCGTTGATGCGCGCGCGCTTGGTCGCCAAGTCGCCGGTGATGTCCCCGATGGCGCTTGCCGGGGCGGTGATCTGCAGGTGCACGATCGGCTCGAGCACGATCGGGTTGGCCTTGCCGAGCGCATCGAGGAAGGCCTTGCGCCCGGCTGACACGAATGCCACTTCCTTCGAGTCCACCGGATGATGCTTGCCGTCGTAGACGGTAACGCGGATGTCCTGCAGCGGGAAGCCGGCGAGCGCCCCTTCGGCGAGCACCTGCCGCACGCCCTTCTCCACCGCCGGGATGAACTGCCCCGGAATCGCCCCGCCGGCGACCTCGTCGACGAACTCGAAGCCCGCGCCGCGCTCAAGCGCCTCGATGCGCAGAAACACCTCGCCGAACTGTCCGGCCCCGCCGGTCTGCTTCTTGTGGCGGCTGTGGCCCTCGGCCGCGCGCGTGACGGTCTCCCGGTACGGAATGCTGGGCGGACGCGTGCGCACATCGACGCCGTAGCGCTGATTCATGCGCTCGAGCAGCACGCGCAGGTGCAGCTCGCCGGTGCCGTAGAGTACCGTCTCATTGAGCGCGGCATGCTGCTCGATGCGCACGCCCGGATCCTCGGCAGTGAGCTTGTGCAGCGCATCCGCCAGGCGCTGCTCGTCGCCGCGCCGCTGCGGCTCGATGGCCAGCCCCAGCATCGAGGGCGGCAGCGCGACCGGCGCGAGGTGGTAGTGGTCCTCCTCGTGGGAATCGTGCAGCACGGCGTCGCGGTGCAGCTCATCCACTTTGGCGAGCGCGCAGATATCCCCGGGTATCGCCTCGGGTAACTCCACGGTCTCCTTGCCCATGAGGCGGTACAGATGCGCCACTTTGAACGGCTTGCGGGCATCGCCCACGTACAGCTGGCTGCCCGGCCGTATCGTGCCCTGATGCACACGCAGCGCCGCGAGCTTGCCGACGTATGGATCGATCGTGACGCGAAACACGTGCGCGACGACATGCCGATCCGGGTCCGGCGTCACTTCGACGTGCCGCGCCGCGCCGCCCGTGCCGGCGAGAAACGGCGGTGGATTGCCTTCGGCCGGATTCGGCATCAGCCGCTCGATGATCTTTAGCAGCGCGCCGATCCCGGCGCCGGTTTCCGCCGAGGCGAAGCACACCGGCACGAGGTGCCCCTCGCGCAGCGCCTGCTCGAAGGGCGCGTGCAGCTGCTCGCTCGTGAGCGCCTCGCCCTGCTCCAGGTAGAGCGACATCAGCCGCTCGTCGAGCTCGACGACCTGATCGACGATGGCGGTATGCGCGGCCTCAACGCTCGAGAAATCGACCGGGCCTGCCTGCGGATCGAAGAAACAGTCCCGGACCGCCGCGCCGCGATCGGCCGGCAGATTGATCGGCAGACATTCCGGCCCGAACGAGGCACGCAGCCGCTGCAACACGCCGGTGCAGTCGGCCTCGCGGCTGTCGATCTTGTTGACGATCAGCAGCCGGTCGAGGCCGCGCTCGCGCGCAAACGCCATGAGCCTCTGCGTCACCGCGTCGGGACCGGTCACACCGCTCACCACCACGGCCACCGCTTCCACGGCCTCCAGCACCGCGAGCGTGCGCGCAAGGAAATCAGCGTAGCCCGGCGTGTCGATCAGATGGATGCGCGTGCCGGCGTGCTCGAACGTAAGCACCGCGGGTTCGAGCGAGTGATGGAGCGTGCGCTCCTGCGGATCGAAATCCGACACGGTCGAGCCGCGCTCGATGCTGCCCTTGGCGCGGATCACCCCGGCCTCGAGCAGCAGGGCGTCCGCGAGCAGCGTCTTGCCGGCGCCGGCGGCGCCGGCCAGCGCGATGTTACGAATGCCCGTGTGGTCCATGCCGTACACCCCGCCGCAGCATCGAGGGAGCTGGCAGGGTACTCCGGCGCATCGCGCGGCGCAAAATGCACGCGCGCGAGCGCCTCACGGCGCAGAAATCTCCAGCTCCGCGCCGTCCTGATCGACGGTGGCGAGGCGCACCGGCCGGCGCCACACGCGCTGCAGATACTCGAGCACTTTACGGCTGCGTTCGAGGTCGAGCCCGCGCCGGTCGAGCGCGTGATCGTGTCCGAGCTCGAGCGTCCCGTCGGTGTGCACGCGCCGCACCAACACCGTGGGCGCGCCGAAGTTGTATTTGGGCGCGAGGATCGCCTCGTGCAGCGCATCCACGTCCTGCTCGAGCACCCGGATCTTGCCGTCCCGGGCCCGGTAGCGGAACAAGCCGAGTTCGGCCGCGAGCTCGCGGGTCAGATGATTGCGGATGAAGGCGAAGTCATCGTCCTGCGCGCGGATGGCGAAGGCCGCCTCGAGTCCTTCGTCCGCCACGATGCGCTCCCACAGCGTGAAGCCCAGGTGGTAGGGATTGAGGCTGAGCGCCACCTCCTGGTCGGCCGCCACCGGTCGCACCACGTCGGAGTGGCATTTGATCGCATCGAGGTACGCCTGCTGCGCAATAAAGTCCGCCTCGCGCAGCAGGCGGGCATGCCAGTACGATGCCCACCCCTCGTTCATGATCTGCGTGGCAAACACCGGATAGAAGTAGAACGACTCCTCGCGCACGGCGAGAAAGATGTCCCGCTCCCAGCTCTCCATCTCGGGAGCGTATTGCGCCACGAACCACAGCAGATCGCGCTCGGGGTGCGGCGGCAGCGGCGCGCGCTGGCGCGAGGCGAGCGCGGCGCCGGCCGGGCTGGGCTCGAGCGCCGCGAAGCGCCGTCGGAACTCATCGTCGGCAAGCGCCTTCGGCGACTCGGCGTACTCGGGAAAGCGCGGCCGGCGCAGCGGCTGATCCACGTCGATGTGCTGCTCGAGTGCGAGCGCCGCATCGAGCACCGCCTCCACGCGCTCCAGGCCGTGCGTCTCGATGGCCTGCTGGATCTGGCGCGCATGCTGCGCCGCGTGCTCGACGATCCGCTCGCTGACCTGAGTCTGACAGCGCTGAAACAGCAGATTGTTGCGTGAGAAATCCGCATGCCCGAGCACGTGGGCGGACACCAGCATGTTCTCCGCCAGCCCGTTGCCCGCGGCGAGATAGGCGTGGCCGGGATTGCCGGGAAAGACCACCTCGAACAGGCGCGAATGCCCCATGTGGCGCTGGATGAGCTGATAAATGTAGCGCACGCCGAAGGACCAGTGCGGCATGCGCACCGGCAGGCCGTACACGGCGAGCTCCATCATGAACGTGTCGGGCACGGCCTCGAACTCGACCGGGTGAAACTCGAGCCCGAGCCCGCGGGCGAGCTGCTCGATGCGCGGGATGTAGCTTTGCCAGTCTCCCGGGCTCACGCTCCCTCCGCGGCGCGCTGCTGCGCGGCGAAGAATCGCCGGATCGCGCCCCAGACATCGTCGAATTCCGCGAGCACACAGCTGTCGACGGGAGCCCCTGCCGAGGCGAGCTCGGCGAAGAGTCTGCCGGTCTCGGTCTCGAGGTGGTGCGAGAGGCCCGCGGCGACTTCGACATAGCCGCAGAAGCATGCCTCGGCGGCCAGCGCCGTTAGCGCCTCGCGCGCCGCGGCGGCATCGCTCGCGGCGTTGTCGCCGTCGGTGGCGTAGAAGAGGTACACGTTGTACTGCTCGGCCTCGAAGCGCTCCCGGATGATCTCGCTCACCTTGTTGAAACCGCTCGAGGCCACGGTGCCCCCCGTGCCGCTCACCTGGAAGAACTCCGGCTCGGTGAACTCCCAGGCATCGGTCGTGTGCGCGACGAACACCGTCTCGAGCATGCGGTACTGACGGCGCAGCCCCTGCACCGTCCAGAAGAAGAACGTCTTCGCGAGCTG
>JAKCEJ010000023.1 GCA_021838065.1 Pseudomonadota bacterium | reverse complement strand
CCTGGTTCGATGACAAGACCGATCCGCTCCTCTTTCAGAACCCCTACGAGCCCATCGTGCCAGGGTCCACCTCCGGCTTGCTCTCGCTCGCGCCCGACAACAATCTGCAGCAGGCGTCGGTGTCGGGCGAGGTGACGCTGCCGCTCTGGTCGGGCGTGCTGACCTATCTGGCCTCCGTCGGCCGCCTGGCCGAGACCGGGCCGTTCGTCCCGGGCAGCACGCTCACCAGCGACCCGGTGCTGCTCTCGGGTTCGCTCCCCGGCGATATCGCCCTGACGCATTATGCGCTGGCGCTCGCGCTGCGGCCCGCGGCGCGGCTGGATCTGCGCGGACGGGCCACTTATGACGGGCATGACGATCATGTGGCGGTGCTCGCGATTCCCTACGTCGTGACTGACACGCTGCCGGGCGGCATCGCCGTCACGCCGCGTTACGGAGAGGATCGGGTGAGGCTCGCCGGCAGCGCCGATTACCGTCTGCTGCGCTGGGTGCGCTTCGGTGTCGGCGGCAGCTACGGCCACACTCATTACGCACCCGGGCAGGTGCTGACCTCGATGAGCGAGCTGCGGGCGTGGGGCGAGGCGACCGTGGCACCCATCGCTGCGGTGAGCGTCACGGTCAAGGGCGGCAGTTCCCGCCGCGACGCTTCCCGGTTCAACGCGGCGGCCCTGCCGCCGGCGGAGAATCCGTTGCTCCTGGCCTACGACTACGCGCCGCGGGACCGCGAGTTCCTCCGCATCCGCGGCACCTGGGCCATCGATGCGAAGCTCGCCTGGGCGCTCCAAGGGTCCGCCGCGACCGACGCATACCGGCTCTCGCAGTTCGGCCTGAGCGACGGGCGGCAACGCGAGCTCTCATCGACCCTGACCTTCTCACCCGGCAAGCCCTGGAGCGTGTATCTCGAGGGCAGCTACGAGCATCTCGAGGCCTCCCAGTACGCACTGCAGCTGCCGGCTTCGGTGGCCTGGCAGGAACGCGACGGGGAGTACTTCTGGACGGCGGGAACGGGCGGGAGCTGGACCGTCAGCGAGCGCTGGCATTTCAAGGCCGATTACATTCACGCGCGCTCGCGCAACGACACCAGCGTGCAGTCAGTCGGACTCCTGCAGGCTCTTCCGCAGGACGGCACGACGCTCGATACGGTCAAGGTCGACGCCGACTACCGCTGGTCGCCTGCCTTGTCGCTGCGGATGCGCTACCAGAGGGATCATTTCGGCTCGAGCGACTGGGCGCTGCAGAGCGTCTATCCCGATACCATCCCGCTGCTGCTCGCGCTCGGCGCGCAGCCGTACCGCTACACCGTGGACAGCCTCGTGCTCTCGTTCATTTACCGCCTCTGAGGGCGAGCCGGCTCAGCGCACAAACGTTGCGCACAGCACTGCCGCCAACAGCAGCGTGGAGCCGGCCATCTGCAGCGTCAGTGTTGTCTGAATGGAGTGGGTGAGCGCGTTCCGATCGGTCGGTTCGCGAATCGCGCGGGCCGCGCGCCACGCCGCAGGTAATAGCGCAAGAGCCGGCAGCCCGCTCCACCAAGGGATCCACCGCAGGGCCGCCGCCAGCACGAACGCGAGGCATGCAGCGCCATGCAGCGCCAGATACAGCGCGCGCGTGGCCGGGATGCCCCACCGCACGACCAGCGTCCCCTTGCCGGCGCGGGCATCCGCCTGCCGGTCGGGCACCTCGTTCATCAGCAATATGGCCGCCACCCACAGCCCTACCGGCACAGAGACCAGGAGGCTGCGCGCATCGACCCGGCCGCTTTGCAGCCAGGCCGCTCCGGTGACCGGCAGGACGCCAAACGCGATCGCGATGGCCGTCTCACCCAGGCCGCGTGCGACGAGCTGAATGCGCGGCAGCGAGTAAGCCACCGCAAGCGCAACGCCGATCAGTCCGAAAACGATCACGCCGGGGCCGCGCAGCGCCGCGAGCATCGCCCCCAGGAGCGCGGCGATGGCGAGCAACACCGCGCCGAGGACAGTCATCTCGCGCCCGCTCAGAACACCGTTCTGAATGAAACGAGAGCCGCCCGTGTACGGGAATATCCGCTCCTCGTTGTCGCGATCGGCGCCGGACAGGTCGTCCGCCACGTCGTTGAGGACATTTGCGCCAAGATGTACGCACAGCGTCGCGAGCAGCGCCAGGACGGCGGGCTCCCAGTAGAAGCGGCCCGCCGCGCGCAGCCCCCAGGCGCTGCCGACCAGCACCGGCGCGAGCGAGGCGGGCGCGAACGCCGGGCGGGTGGCGAGCAGCAGCCGGCGCATGCGCGCCGCCAACGAGCCGCCGCCCAGCGCCGCAACCGTCGGTTCACTCGGTGTGCTGTGGATAGGCGTCGTCATGCGCGCGCGCTCCTCGGGCCGGATGCCGCGGCCCGTTTGGTTGGATTGCGGTCCCTCATTTCAGTATATAACTTCGCGCGCGGCATGGCGCAGAAATAGGCAGTAGTACGTATTCGCTCAGCGCAGCGGGGGGAGTGTCATAGTTGCACCCGATGTTCAGGAGGTTCCCAGCATGTTCAGACAGTCCATGATCGCGGTCGCCGCCGTGGCCGCGCTCGGCGTGGTCGGGACGGCGAACGCCGCTGATGTCGCCGCCGGCGAGGCTCTCGTCAAGCAGGTGTGCAGCGCTTGTCACGACCCGTCCATGTGGAAGGGCAAGAGTGCGGCGCAGATCGATGCGCTGATTCACGAGGTCGTGGCGGGCAAAGTCACGCATCCGCAGAAGTTGACGCTGAGCGATGCGCAGATGGCGGATATCGCCGCCTACTGGGCGTGCGTCGCCAAGAAGTAACCCTCGCGGGCGGGACGCTCGTGCGCCCTGGGCCTCCTGTTCCGCGCGAGCGCCGGGCTCGCGGAGCGCTCAGCCGGCGAAGATCACGAGCGCGATCAGCACCACGCCGGTGATCACCACCGCCCATCCGAACAGCACCGAGATCGCGGTGATGAATCGTGAGGGCGGCGGCACGATCGCCTGTTGAAGCCTTCCCTCGCGCACGAGTGCCTCGTACTGCAGGGGGCGCTCTTCCTTGAACCGCTCGAGCGGCACCCGGCCGGTCAGGATCGACACATCGATCGGAAATTTTTCCGGCCGCAGATGGTTGTGGAAGAAGTGGAAGATGAAAATGAATCCGGTCGCGAGCAGTGCTTCCTCGGAATGCACGACGAAGGCCACGTTGAGCGCAATGCCGGGCATGAAGCGGGTGAAGAACACCGGCGCGGCCAGCATCAGGCCCGACACGCCGATGATGGCTACGCCCCAGAACACCGCCCAGTAATCGAACTTCTCCCAATAGGTCCAGCGGCCCATGCGCGGCTGCGGTCCGAGGTACAGGAACCAGCGGAAATTGCGCCAGATGTCGACGATGTCCTGCCACGTGGGCACGAGGGAGTCCGGCCCGAGCAGCGCATAGCGCTGCTTCTTGATCAGCGCGCGGTAGCCCAGATACAAGACATGGAAGAAGAAGTACCCGAAGGTGATGCCGCCGTTGACCAGATGAATGATCCGCATCGCCGTGGCGCCGCCGAAGAACCCGGTGATCGCCCGGGCCCAGGCGGTCTCGGGGTGCATCAGCGCCAGTCCCGTGAGCGACAGCAGCATGAAGCTCAGGATCACGATCAGGTGGGTGAGACGGTCCACCACCGTGAAGCGCTGGATATGCGGCCCGCCGAAGTGCTTCAGCGGCGGCAGCTCCCCGCGCAGCCTTCCGACCAGGCTGCGCTGCAGCCACAGCAGCGTGTGCAGACCGAAGAAGCCGAACACCCCGGCGAGCAGCACGACCATGAAGTAGTGAGCATAGGTGATCAGGTGCGAGCGCGTCGGATCATCCGGCCGCGGATGCGGGTCGTAGCCGGCGAGCTTGACGTCCGCTCCGGCGTGGCAGCTGCGGCACGTATTCGGCCGATTGGCCGGCGAGACCCGTGACAGCGGATTGGTCGGCGGCAGCGCCAGATGGGGGTCGTGACAGTTCACGCATCGCGGTGCGCCCCGCAGGCCCAGCGCGGCCGCCTGTCCGTGCGGCGTGCTCATGTAGGACCGGTACGCTTCGCGGTGGCACCCGGCGCAGGTGCGCGTGATGCCGCGCTGGAATGTGCCGCTCGTCACCGGCGCCACATTGTGGGTGCCGTGACAGGTCGTGCAGGTCGGACGGGCGGTTTTGCCCCCGCCGCCGGGCGCGGCGGCATGCGATCCATGTGCCAGCTCGCGGCCCTGCATCTGATGGCAGCTCGCGCAGGCCACGGGCGCGAGCGGCATGGGGTGGGGGATCTGCTCGATGCCGGCGTGGCAACTGACGCACGAGAGCGAGGCGTGCACGGAATGCGCCAGCACCGCAGGATCGATCTTCGGTGCACCCATCATGCCGGTGGCGTGACAGGCGAGGCATTGTGCGTTGGTCGGCGCTGCAGCCGCAGTCGCGGGCGCAGCGGACCAGGCCGGGTGCAGCGCGGCGCTGCAGATCAATAGGGCCGCTGCGGCCAATGCGGCGAGCCAGCGCAATCCGCAGTGCGAATCCGTGCTCATGCGCTTGCCAGCATCCCGGAGGCTGCCGTCCGGGTCGATACGTACCAATCCCTAAGGGGCGCGGACACCTACGTATTCCGGTTGCGCCGCCGCTGCGGCACGGTAGCTCATTGGCCCAGCGCGAGGTTGGCGGCATGTGTCTGGCGGTGCCCGGAAGAATCATCGAAATCCGTGCGCAGGATCCTCTGCTGCGCACCGCGCGCGTCGACTTTGGCGGCGTGGTCAAGGAGATCAGCCTTGCCTATGCCCCGCAGGCTCGCTGCGGCGATTACATCCTCGCGCATGTCGGGTTCGCGCTGACGGTCATCGATGAGGCCGAGGCGGCCCGCACGCTCGAGGCGCTGCGAGAGGTGGCCGACGGCCTGCCCGACGATTCCGGCGGGCAGTGGGCGAGCGGGACATGAAGCACGCGCTGGAATATCGCGACGGGCGCCTCGCCCGCCAGCTTGCGGCGCGGATCGCGGCGGAGACGACCGGTGATTGCGCCGGCTACCGCTTCATGGAATTCTGCGGCGGCCACACGCATGCCATTTCGCGCTACGGTCTGGAGGATCTGCTGCCGCCGCCGGTGCGGCTGATTCACGGCCCGGGATGCCCGGTCTGCGTGTTGCCGGTGGCGCGCATTGACACCGCGATCCGGCTGGCCGAACGCAACGGCATCACACTGTGCACCTACGGCGACCTGATGCGGGTGCCCGGCTCGCGCGGGGTGTCGCTGCTGCGGGCCAAGGCCGGCGGCGCCGATGTGCGCATGATCTACTCCGCCCTCGACGCGATCGCGATCGCGCGCGCCGAGCCGCAGCGGCAGGTGGTGCTCTTTGCGATCGGCTTTGAGACCACAACCCCGCCCACGGCGCTCGCTGTGCGGCTCGCCGTCGAGCGGGGGCTGAAGAACTTCACGGTCTTCTGCAATCACGTGCTCACGCCCGCGGCGATCCAGAACATTCTCGAGAGCCCGGATCTGCGCGAGTTCGGCCGTGTGCGCCTGGACGGGTTCATCGGGCCGGCGCACGTGAGCACCGTGATCGGCAGCGAGCCGTATGCGTTCTTCGCCGAGGAGTTCGCCAAGCCCGTGGTGATCGCCGGCTTCGAGCCGCTCGATGTCCTGCAGGCGGTGCTGATGCTGATCCGACAGGTGAACGAAGGCCGGCACGAGGTCGAGAATGAGTACGGCCGCGCCGTGCGCCTCGAGGGCAACGAAGGCGCCAAGCGCGATGTCGCGGAGGTCTTCGAGCTGCGCAAGACCTTCGAATGGCGCGGCCTCGGGCAGGTTCCCTACAGCGCGCTGCGCCTGAAGGGGCGCTATGGCGAATTCGACGCCGAGCGGCGCTTCGCGCTCAGCGACGCGCCGGCGCGCGAGGTGCCGGGCTGCCAGTGCGGCGCGGTGCTGCGCGGGGTGAAAACGCCGCTCGAGTGCCGATTGTTCGGCAGCGTGTGCACGCCCGAGACCCCCATGGGGTCTTGCATGGTTTCGCCCGAGGGCGCCTGTTCGGCCTACTGGACGTACAAGCGCTTTCGCGCGATGGCGGCCCGGGAGACGGCCGCATGAGCCGGCGCGCATTTCCAGCGCTCGATCTGCGCGCAGGCCGCGTGGACCTGTCGCACGGCGCGGGCGGCCGCGCCATGGCGCAGCTGATCGGGCAGCTGTTTCATCCTGCGTTCGACAACGAGTGGCTGCGGCGCGGCAATGATCAGGCGGCATTCGATGTCGACGGCGGCCGCATGGTCATGACCACCGACGGCTACGTCATCTCCCCGCTGTTCTTTCCGGGCGGGGATATCGGCTCGCTCGCGGTGCACGGCACCATCAACGACATCGCCATGGCCGGCGCCTCGCCGCGCTATCTGTCGGCGAGCTTCATTCTCGAGGAGGGCTTCCCGCTCGCGCAGCTCGAGCGCATCGTGCGCAGTATGGGCGATGCGGCACGCGCGGCCGGCACCGCGGTCGTCACCGGGGATACCAAGGTCGTCGAGCGCGGCAAGGCCGATGGGGTCTTCATCTGCACCACCGGCATCGGCGTTGTGCCGCGAGGCATTGAGATCTCGGTGGAGCGGGTCCGGCCCGGCGATCAGATCATTCTGTCCGGTTCGCTTGGCGATCACGGCGTCGCGGTGATGTCGCGCCGCCACGATCTTCAGTTCGAGACCGACATGGTGTCCGATTCGGCGCCGCTGCATGAGCTGGTGCGGGATATCGTGGCCGCCGGTGGACCCGCCGTGCATGCCATGCGCGATCCGACACGCGGCGGTCTCGCCGCCACGCTCAACGAGATCGCCCAGCAGGCGGGCGCGGGCATGCGCATTCGCGAGGCGGCGATTCCCGTCAAGACCGCCGTGGCCGCCGCCTGCGAGCTGCTCGGACTCGATCCTCTCTACGTCGCCAACGAAGGCAAGCTGGTGGCGTTCGTCTCGAAGGCGGCCGCCGCCGGGGTGCTCGGGGCCATGCGCTCCCATCCGCTCGGACAGGATGCGGCCATCATCGGCGAGGTCGTCCCCGACGCGCAGCGCTTCGTGCAGATGACTACGGACTTCGGCGGCGAGCGCATGGTCGATTGGCTGGCCGGCGAGCAGCTGCCGCGCATCTGTTGAGGTGTCCGATGCGCATTCTGCTGCTCGCGCACAGTTTCAACAGTCTCTCGCAGCGGCTCTACACCGACCTGCGCGAGCAGGGCCATCAGGTGTCGGTCGAGCTCGACATCAACGATGCCATCACCCGCGAGGCGGTGGCGCTCTACGAGCCGCATGTCGTGCTCGCGCCATTTCTCAAACGCCCGATACCCCAGGAGATCTGGCGCACGCACCTGTGCCTGGTGGTCCACCCGGGCATCGTCGGCGACCGCGGGCCCTCGGCGCTCGACTGGGCGCTGCTCGAGGGGGGGCGCGAGTGGGGCGTCACGGTGCTGCAGGCCGAGGCGCAGCTGGACGGCGGGCCGGTGTGGGCGAGCGTCGAGTTTCCGCTGCGCGCGGGCACGAAATCCAGCCTGTACCGACGCGAGGTGGCCGATGCGGCGAGCGCGGCGGTGCAGCAGGCGATCGACCGCGTCGCCGCGGGCACGTATGCACCCCGCGCGGCGCGCGAGAGCGATCCGCTGGTGCGCGGACGCGCGCGCCCTGTGTGTCGCCCCGCCGATCGATGCATCGACTGGCAGCACGATGAGACCGCCACCGTGCTGCGCAAGATTCGCAGCGCCGATGGCGCACCGGGCGTGCCCGATGAGATCTTTGGCCGTGCGGTGCGGCTGTTCGATGCGCACGATGCGGCCGGGCTGGCTGGTGCGCCAGGGGCGGTCCTCGCCCGGGGAGGCGGCGCGCTCGCACGGGCAACCTGCGACGGGGCGGTCTGGATCGGCCACGTGCGCGAGGAGCGTGCGGACCCGGGAGGGACGCGGCGCGCACTGAAGCTCCCGGCCGAGACGGTGTTCGCCGAGGAGTGTGCGCGGCTGCCCGAGCGGCCCGGATACGCGCCGATCCGCTACCGGGAACGCGACTCGGTGGGGCTGCTGGAATTCGACTTCTACAACGGTGCGCTCAGCACCGCGCAGTGCCAGGCACTGCGCGCGGCGTATGCGCGGGCGCTGACTCGGCCGACCCGGGTCCTGGTGCTCGCCGGCGGGTCCGATTACTGGTCGAACGGCATTCACCTGGGGATGATCGAGGCGGCAGCGAGCCCGGCCGAGGAGTCCTGGCGCAACATCAATGCCATCGATGATCTGACGGGCGATATCGCCACGACCACCGACCGGCTGGTGGTCGCGGCGATGCGCGGCGGCGCGGGCGCGGGCGGGGTGTTTGTGGCGCTCGCCGCGGACGAGGTGTGGGGCGCCCCGGGCATCGTGCTGAACCCGCACTACAAGGACATGGGCAATCTGTTCGGCTCGGAGTACTGGACGTACCTGCTGCCGCGGCGCGTCGGAGCGCAGCACGCCGCGCAGCTGATGCAGCGGCGCCTGCCGATGGGTGCCCGCGAGGCGCTCAGGCTCGGGCTCATCGACCGGATGCTGCCGGCAGCCGACGCCGCGCCGCTCGAGACGATTCTGGCGTGGGCGGATGAGCTTGCGCGCGACAGCGGACTCGCCGCGCGCATCGATGCAAAGCGCCGGCGGCGCGCCGCCGACGAGAGCGCCAAGGCGCTCGAGTCTTACCGCACCGAGGAGCTCGAGCGCATGTACCGCAATTTCTACGGATTTGATCCCAGCTATCACGTGGCGCGGTACAACTTCATTTACAAGGTGCCAAAGTCGCGCACTCCGCTGCATCTGGCGCTGCACCGCGCGCACAGCACGCCGCGAGGCCGGATCGTTTCCGGAGTGTTCGGCGACGGCACCGTTCACGAGGAGAGCGGATATGTGTGAGCACTGCGGCTGCGCGGTCACCGAGCCGGTTGGCGGGGCATCCGCCGCGGCGCACGCGCACGGTGGCGGGAGCATCGAGTCGGTCGAGGTGATGCGCGATCTGCTCGCGCAGAACGATCGTCTGGCGGCGCACAATCGCGAGCATTTCGATGCGCACGGGGTGTTGGCGATTAACCTCATGTCCTCTCCGGGCGCCGGCAAGACCGCGCTCCTCGAGCGCACCGTGGAGCGGCTCGGCGCGAGACTGCGCATGGCCGTCATCGAAGGTGACCTCGCCACCGAGAATGACGCGCAGCGCATCCGCGCCAAGGGCGTGCCCGCCGTGCAGATCACCACCGGCAATGCTTGCCACCTCGATGCGCGCATGGTTCACCACGCGCTCGATGCGCTGCCGCTTGCCGGGCTCGATGTGCTGTTCATCGAGAATGTCGGCAATCTGGTGTGCCCGGCGAGCTTCGACCTCGGCGAGCATCTGGATGTGGCGCTGCTGTCGGTGCCGGAAGGGGACGACAAGCCGCAGAAGTATCCGGTCATGTTCCGCGCCGCGGACCTGCTGCTCATCACCAAGGCGGATCTGCTGCCGCTGCTGCCGGAGTTCGATCCGGCGCGCGCCGAGACCAGCCTGCGTGCGCTCTCAAGCGAGGCCCCGGTGTTATCCCTCTCATGCCGGACGCGCGGTGGGATTGACGCGTGGTGCGCCTGGCTCGAGCGGGTGCGCGGCGAGCATCGCGAGACTGCGGTCGCCCGGCTCGCGCCGCCGAAGCCTCATGCGCATGCGGGGGAACACCATCATCCGGGTCTCTGAAGAGGCGCCCCCGGGTGCCGCACGGGTCACGCGCCGGCTGCGCCTGGCCGGACACGTTCAGGGCGTCGGGTTCCGGCCGTTCGTGTACCGACTGGCCCAGGAGCTGGGCCTTGCCGGCACGGTCCGCAATCTTCAGGGCGAGGTCGAGATCGTCGCGAGCGGCTCCCGCGCGGTGCTCGATCGCTTCGCGCGGGAACTCATCGAGCGGGCCCCGCCGCTCGCACGGCCGCGGCTGATCGACGAGGAGCCGCTCGCCGTTGCGCCGGCGAGTGGCTTTGCGATTCTCGAGAGCGCCGCGGCCGGTTCGTCGCGGGTGTTCGTGCCGCCGGATTCATTCACCTGCCCCGATTGCCTGCGGGAGCTCGCCGATCCGCAGAACCGCCGGTACCGCTATCCGTTCATCAACTGCACGCAGTGCGGGCCGCGCTACACGCTGATCGAGGCGCTGCCTTACGATCGCGCCAACACCACGATGTCGGCCTTCGCGCTGTGTCCCGATTGCGCTGCGCAGTACGGCGATGTGGCCGATCGGCGCTTCCACGCCGAGCCGGTCGCCTGTGCGCGCTGCGGCCCTTCGGTGTGGCTCACGGGTGCGGCACAGGGCGCCGAGGAGCCGGGTTCGATGTTCGGGCCGGGAAGATCGGCGAGAGCGATCGGCACTGATGCCGCCGGCGCAGTTCGCGGCGATGCGGCTTTGAGACGTGCTGTCGAGCTGCTGCTGGCCGGTGCGGTGGTGGCCGTCAAGGGCGTCGGCGGGTACCACCTGCTGTGCGATGCCGCCAATGATGACGCAGTGGAGCGCCTGCGCGCACGCAAGCGCCGCCCGGGAAAGCCGCTCGCGGTCATGTATCCCGAGACCGGCGAGGACGGTCTGGGTTTGATGCGCCGTGATGTTGAGTTATCCGCCGGCGAGGCGCAGCGGCTGCTCACGCCGGCGCGCCCGATCGTTCTGGCGCGCCGGCGCGCCGGCGCGCAGCTGTCACGCCTGATCGCGCCGCAGTTGGATGAAATCGGCGTCTTCCTGCCTTACAGTCCCTTGCATCACCTCCTGTTGGGTGATGCCGCACGCCCCCTGGTGGCGACCTCCGGCAACCTCAGCAGTGAGCCCGTCATCACCGAGGTCACCGCCGCGGAAAATCGGCTGCGCAGCGTGGCGGATGCCTTTGTGCACCATGATCGGCCCATCGCGCGGCCGGCGGACGATCCGGTGGTGCGTGTTGTGCTCGGCCGGCCGCGCACACTGCGCATCGGCCGGGGGCTCGGGCCGCTCGAACTGCCGGCGCCGTGGCGGCTCGAGCATCCGGTGCTCGCCACGGGCGGGCAAGAGAAGGTGACCGTGGCGCTCGCGTGGGAGGACCGTGTCGTGGTCTCGCCGCATATCGGTGACCTCGGCAGTGTGCGCGGCGCGCAGGTGTTCGCTCAGGTCGCCGAGGATCTGCAGCGCCTCTACGGCGTGCGCGCCGCCGAGGTTCTGTGTGATGTGCACCCGGACTACGCGAGCAGCCGCTGGGCGCTCGAGTCGGGCTTGCCCGTGGCGAGGATTGCGCACCATCGCGCGCACGCTTCGGCGCTTGCCGGCGAGCATGGTCCCGCCGAGCCGATCCTGGTCTTTACCTGGGACGGAACCGGGCTCGGGGAGGACGGAACGCTCTGGGGCGGCGAGGCATTTCTCGGCACCCCGGGGCAGTGGCGCCGAGTGGCGAGTCTGCGCCCGTTCCGGCTGCCGGGCGCTGAGCGCGCGGCACGCGAGCCGTGGCGCTGCGCGGCCGGTGTCTGCTGGGAAATCGGCCGCTCGCCTGCGCGAGGAGCGGCCCAGCTGCTCGTGCGCCGGGCGTGGCGTGCGGGGATCAATTCCCCGCGCACGAGCGCGGTCGGCCGGTTGTTCGATGCGGCCGCGGCACTGCTTCTCGATGTGCGCGAAACGAGCTACGAGGGTGAGGCGCCTATGCGCCTCGAGGCGCTGGCCCGACAGTGTCATGAGGAAGCTCCCGGCGCACTTTCGGGCGCCGTGGCGCGTATCTGTGAAGACGACACGGCGATACTTCGTCTTGACTGGCAGCCGCTCATCGAGAGACTGCTGGCCCCATCAGCCGGTCTCGCGCAGGCCGCGCACGCGTTTCACGCGGGACTGGCTGCGGGCATCGTGGCCATCGCGCGGGCACTGCGACCGCGGGGCTTCGAGCGGGTCGGGCTCGCCGGCGGGGTGTTCCAGAATGCCCTCCTGGCGGAGCTGGCGCAGCGCGCACTCGAGGCCGAGGGGCTGCGAGTATTCCTCGGCGAGCAGATCCCGTGCAATGACGGTGGCCTCAGCTACGGACAGATCATCGAGCACGCGGGCCGCACGCGCGGTACGGGTCGGCAGTGCTGAGCGAGCGCGCAGAACGGTGGCTGCCCTATTGCGCCGAGGCGCTGTTCGACCTGGCGGCGGACTTCGAGCAGTATCCGCGCTACGTGCCCGGCTGGCGGTCGGCGTGGATCGAGCGGCGCGATGGGGAGCGGCTGCAGGCTGAGCAGGCCGTGGGTTTCGGTCCAGTGCGCTTGCGGTTCCGCACGACCGCAACGCTGCGGCGCCCGCAGTGGATCGAGGTGACCTCGGACGACCGGCAGTTCAATCACTTCCGGCTGACGTGGACGTTTGCAGCTGAGGGGGCGCGCGCTTGCCGTGTCGGGTTGGGTGTCGAGCTGGAGCTGCGGGGGCGACTGCTGCAGCGTGCGCTGGAATCCGTCGCGCCGGGCTCGGTCAACACGGTGCTCGGCGCCTTCGCTGAGCGTGCGCAGCAGCTGTTCGGCTCGACGCCGGATCAGGGCGTCACGTGATCGATGCGGATTTCGGCGAGTCCCTCATGTCCGACGCGATAGATTGTCTGCCCGGACAGATCACCGCTCTGGTCGAGAGGGTTGCCTGACGGTGCAATGCGTGCGATGACCTCGACGCGCTCCCCAACGGTGAAGGCGTGTCCAGGCACCATCGTGTCTTGAGGACGCAAAACCACCGTCTGCGGGAAATGGCTGCTCAGGCGCTTGACCGCAAGCGGCGGTCCGGGATCGGCCTGATCGCGCACAAAGACGTAGAGCGGCGCAGCGGACGGGGCACGGCCCGCGAGCGCCGGTGCCAACACTAGCCGCACCCTGATCAGCGCCGCCTCGGCGCGGACCGCGGCCGAACCGTCGGTGCGCGTGCCGCTCAGCGTGCCCGGCGAGAGTTTCCGGTCGATGAGCGCGATCTGACTCTCGGCAACGCTGCGGACGCTCGCCGGGGGATCGAGCGCGAGGAGGTGCTGGAACCGTGTCCGGGCGAGCCGCAGCTCGCCCCGGTGCAGTGCGACGACGGCACCTAAGAACAGCGCCTGTGGATCATTGGGCGAATGTCCGAGCGCGCGCTCGACCAGATCGCCGGCGCGGCCGGCGAGTGTGGTCCGATCGCTCAGGATCAGCGCCTGCGCCTCCCCGAGCAGCGCCTGGGTGTTGTCCCCGGAGAGTTGCACCGCGCGCCCATAGGCGCGCGCGGCGAGCGGATATTCCTGCAGGACGAGGTAGGAGCGGCCAAGCCTCAGCCAGCCGTCGAGATCCTTCGGGTGCGCATCGAGGTGGTGCGCGAGCCGTTCGACCATGGACTCGGGCGAGTCGGTGCCGGGTGACTTGTGCCACGACCCGTTGCTGAGGGTGGCGTACAGGACGGCCGAGCCCAGCACCAGGACCGCGGTACAGGCGAGGGCTGTCCAGACCGCCGGGGCGAGCGCTGGCCGGGAGCGGAGCATGGGCAGCGCGATCAGCGCGCCCGCGATGAGCACCAGCGCGGCCGCGAGCAGAAAAAAAATGTACATCGACGCTCCTCCGGCGTGATCGGGCCAGCGCCGCGGCTTGGCCTCAGAGCCGGCTGGGCGCATTGTGAGTTGTACGCCCCGGCGGAAAAGTGAGTTTCGTCACCCGGCCCGAGATGCTCCATACGGGAAACTGCCTATCCGGCCGGCGGGAGTGGTACCGCGACCGCGCGTCTCGTTTCGGAAGGAGGATCGTCTCAGGAGTTTGCGACGGAGCGAGAGCCGCAAGCGCCCTGCGCCTGCACGCTCCGCGCTGAGCATCCTTCGGGCTCCACGGGGAGCGCTGATCAGACCACCAGGGGCCCGGCGCGCTGCGCCGGGCCCCTGATCACTCAACGTCCGCGCGGCGGCCCGTGCGGGCCGCGACGCGGCTGGAAGCGCGCGTGCGCCTGGAATCGTGGCGCGGGCCGGGCCTGGAATCGCGGGGCCGGGTGGTATTGGAAGCGCGGCGCGGGACGATTCTGGAACCGAGGGGCGGGACGCGCCTGGAAGTGCGGCGCGGGCCGGTATTGGTACCGGGGCGCGGGGCGGTATTGGTACCGGGGCGCCGGCCGGCCCTGGAATCGCGGGGCCGGGCGGTATTGATAACGGGGCGCGGGGCGGGCCTGGAAGTGCGGTGCCGGCCGGTATTGATATTGAGGTGCGGGCCGCCCGGCTTGGAAGCGCGGCGCCGGGCGCGTCTGAAATCGCGGGCCGGGCCGGTACGCCGGTCGCTGTCCGTACTGGGGCCCGGACCAGGGGCGCGGGCCCGGACGATTCGACGGCCGGAAGGCGGCGCGTGGGCCCGCGTTCTGCCGCTGCGCGGCCCACGCCGGCCGGTTCATGGGCCTCGGCGTCAGACCGCGGCGCACGAATGGCCCGCCCGCTGCGCGCGCGGCAAACACGCCGGGTCCATGGAATCGGCTGGGCCTGTCCGTGGCGGCGATGGGCGGGCGGCCGTGGTTGAAATTCGCGCGCAGCACGCGATCCCCGCGAGCCATGAAGTCGTGCTGGCGCTGCGCGGGCGTGAGCCCGAAGTGCCGCTCGCGGGCTGCGATCCGGTCCATGCGGTTCGGGCGCGCAAATATGCCGTCAGGCCCGCCGTTGAAACTGACATGGTGGAAGCGTCCGCGGTCGAAGCCAGGGCGGTGCATCGGCCGATGGAAGTACTCGTCACTGTTGAAGCCCGGTCCCACGCGCATGACGGCACGGTTGTAGAAGAAGATTCCGCCGCGCCAGTATCCGCCGTCGAAGCCGTCGCCATCGTAGCCGAAGCCGTAATCGATCCCGCCGTAGAAGCCGACGCTCGGCCCCCAATAGCCGGCGTGCCAGAGATACATCCCGCTGCCCCATCCCCAGTAACCGGGCGTCCACAGCAGTCCGACCTCGGGCGGCAGCACCCAGGTGCCGGGCACCCAATAGTACCCGTACGGGCCCCACGCCCAGTAGCCGGGGGCCCAGATGTAGCCGGGCTGGGGGCAGGGCGGTTGGACATAAATCGGCAGCGGCGGCGGCGCAACGTCGACCGAAACACCGATATAGACGCCCGCCGAGGCGGCCAGCGGTAACGCCGCGAGCAGGAGCGCGGGCAGGAAGCGGCCGAGGAACGGGATGCGCATGGGCTTCTCCGCTGGATTCTTTGTACTCAGGAGACTGGATCGGTGGCACTGAACCGGTGCTGAATCTCCTGCAGCGCCGGACTGGGTCAAATATAGACCGCGCGCCTATAGACCGCGCGCTGATTTAGCCAACGCATGGCCGCCCATGGCGTTGACCCGTGCGAGGGGTCCACGCCGCAGCGGCGGGGGTGCCAGGTGACGGCTCACTTGATACGATGCGCGCCCCCCTGGCAGATCAATCGAGCAGCCATGACGGTCGTGACCCGATTTGCACCCAGCCCTACCGGCATGCTGCACCTGGGCGGGGTTCGCACGGCGCTCTACAGCTGGCTCTACGCGCGGCGCATGCAGGGCAAGTTCATCCTGCGCGTGGAGGATACTGACCGGGAGCGCTCGACCGAGGAAGCGGTACGGGTCATTCTCGACGGCATGACGTGGCTGGGACTGACAGCCGATGAGGGTCCGTATTACCAGACGCAGCGCTTCGATCGGTACCGTGCCGTGATTGCGCAGATGCTCGCCGCGGGGCAGGCGTATCACTGCTACTGCACCAAGGAGGAACTGGATGCGGTGCGCGCCGAGCAGACCGCCCGCAAGGAAAAACCCCGCTATCCCGGTACCTGCCGCAATGGGCGCGCGCCGCGTCCCGGCGTGCAGCCGGTCGTGCGCTTCCGCAACCCGACCGAGGGCGCCGTGGTGGTCAAGGATCTGGTGCACGGAACGGTGACCTTCCAGAACGCCGAGCTCGACGATCTGATCATCGCCCGTTCCGACGGCACGCCAACCTACAATTTCTGCGTGGTCGTGGACGACATGGACATGGGGGTCACCCACGTGATTCGCGGCGACGATCATCTGAACAACACACCGCGGCAGATGAACATGCTTCTTGCGCTCGGCGCAACGCTGCCGACCTACGCACACGTGCCGATGATTCTCGGACCCGACGGCGCGAAGCTGTCCAAGCGCCACGGCGCGGTGAGCGTGCTGCAGTACGAGGAGGAAGGCTATCTGCCGGATGCGCTGCTGAACTACCTGGTGCGTCTCGGCTGGGCGCACGGCGATCAGGAGGTGTTCACCCGTGCCGAGATGATCGCCGCCTTTGACATCAAGGACGTGAACAAGGCCGCCTCGGCTTTTAACCCCGAGAAGCTCCTGTGGCTGAATCAGCAGCACATGATGCGCGCCGAGCCCGCCGCTCTCGTGCCGCACCTGCGCGCGCAGCTTCGCCGCATCGGGCTCGACAGCGACGATCAGGCGCTGCTCGAGGGGATCATCCTGGCCCAGCGCGAGCGCGCCAAGACGATGAAGGAGATGGCCCTCAACAGCCGCTTCTTCTTCGTCGAGACTGTGCAGATCGATCCCAAGGCGGCCGCCAAGCATCTCGCCGGCGCCGGCAAAGAGACTCTGGAGCGCGTGCGCGCGCAGCTCGCGGCGCTGGGCGAGTGGACGTCCGGGAGCATTCACGCGGCCCTCGATGAGCTCGCGGCCACGCTCGGAGCAGGGCTCGGCAAGGTGGCGCAGCCAGTTCGCGTGGCCGTCACCGGCACGGCGGTGTCGCCGCCGATCGATGTCACCCTGGCCTTGCTGGGACGGCACCGCACCCTCGCGCGCATCGATGCGGCGCTGGGCGCGGCCGCGGGCACTGAGCAGCACGGCTGATCGATCCGGCCGATCTCCAGCGGCTTGGGCATATTCCCTTGACAGAGCCGCGGCCCTTCCGTACCTTCGCCGCCCACTCCGTGGGGCCATAGCTCAGCTGGGAGAGCGCTTGCATGGCATGCAAGAGGTCGACGGTTCGATCCCGTCTGGCTCCACCATCAACCTGTCGATAAGCGTCCGGCGGCGTCCATGCGCCGCCGGACGTGAATAATAAAATAAACAAAAACAATCACATAGACTCTAGACGCACCTGCCACCGCGATTTCGGATCC